>CAYPSP010000099.1:0-4072 GCA_964413335.1 uncultured Dehalococcoidales bacterium | reverse complement strand
CACCAATCAATCGATTTACAAATTATGAGGGTGGAATGAAGGAATATAATACCTTAGAATCAGAGTAAACAGACTGATAATTAATTAGCCATAATAAATATTTCGACAGGAATAAAAGGAAAAAGGAGGGAAAACAATATGGCAGGAGGTTATGCGGGAAAAATTCTTTGGGTAGACCTCGGAACAGGTACAATGAAAGATGAGATCCTGGATGAGAAGCTTTGTAGGGATTACATCGGAGGTTATGGTATAGGAGTCAGGCTTTTATACGATCGAATGAAAGCTGGAATAGATCCCCTGGGACCTGGCAACATTCTTGGATTTGTGACCGGCCCATTCACTGGAACCCCAGCAATTTGCGGCTCGAGATTTCAGGTAGTCTGTAAATCACCTCTGACTGGCGGATGGGGAGATGGGAATTGCGGTGGCGATTTTGGTCCATACTTGAAATTCACCGGCTATGATGGCATCTTTTTCACCGGTATTTCCTCAAAACCGGTATATCTTTATATAGAAAACGGCAAGGCAGAGTTGAGAGATGCCAGCGATTTATGGGGCAAAGACAGCTACGAGACCGAAGATGTTTTAGGCGAACGATATGGAGCTAAAACAGCAAAGGTCGCTTGCATCGGTCCGGCAGGAGAGAATCTCTCCCTGAGTGCCGCTATTATGAACTATCACGGGCGAGCTGTCGGCAGGTCTGGGGTAGGTGCTGTCATGGGATCTAAAAAACTGAAGGCAGTTGTTGCCAATGGAAAAGGTGGAGTAACTGTAAGTGACCGAGCTAAGACACTTGAATTAAGAAAGAACTACTTAGCAGCTTTCCCCGGACATCCTTTCTATGAACTGTTTAATTCGCAGGGTACAGCTGGTCTTAACGCAGTATCCGCTCACAGTGGCGATTCCCCAGTAAAAAACTGGGGTGGCGTTGGAGTCGTGGATTTTCCAGAGGCAAACCTCATAAGTGGAGACAACGTAATGGCATTGCAGAAAGAGAAGGAAGGTTGCTGGCACTGTACTATCCAGTGTGGTGGGCGAATGAAAGCCCCAACCGGCGAGTACAAATATCATGAAGGAGAAAGCAAGCCTGAATATGAAACTGCCGCTATGTTTGGCACCAATTGCCTGAATTCGAACTTGGAATCCATCATTATGGCCAATGAAATATGTAACAAAGCAGGACTTGATACTATCTCTACAGCCGTATCTATTTCATTCGCCATAGAATGTTACGAGAATGGTCTCATCACCAAAGAAGATACCGATGGCATAGAAATGACCTGGGGTAACCATGCTTCTATCGTAGCAATGACCAAGAAGATAGCTAATAAAGAAGGCTTTGGTGCGCTATTAGCACAGGGAGTTGAGAAAGCAGCCGCCAAAATAGGGAAAGGCTCAGAGAAATATGCAATTCACATAGGAGGGCAAGGACTCCCTGCTCATGATCCAAAACTAGGCTTCCATTTTGCCACCCAGTACAGAATGGATGCTACTCCTGGCCGTCACACTCAGGGTAGTGAAGCATTGAATCCTCCCGGTTTATTCGAGGGATTTGATGAGCGAGCCTTCAGTGGACGAGGGGAAGCCCATAAAAGAGGCAGCGCTATTATGCACGTTGTTAACTCGTCTGGAATGTGTGAGTTTGGCTATTTCTGTCTATCTAACGCTAAAGCGATTCCTGAGTTTTTAAGCGCTATTACAGGCTGGGACATAGACATGGAAGAAGTTCTAAAGATAGGTGACCGCATTGCAAACCTGAGGCATGCTTTCAATCTCCGCGAAGGTATTAACCCACTTAAGCTCAAGGTTCCTGACAGGGTACTTGGGAAACCAGCCCAGACAGCAGGACCTGTAGCAGGAATAACAGTCGATGAGGATACTTTGCTGAAGGGATACATGACTGCGATAGATTGGGAACCTGGTACTGCGAAGCCAAGCAAGAAAAAATTACTGGAGCTTGGGCTCGATAACGTGGCCAAAGACCTCTGGGGCTGAAATAAATAAATTATAGTTTCTTGGGTTGTTATTAATTAAGGGGAGGACAGATAAGTTAAATCTGTTCTCCCCTTAATTGATAATTATTATAATTCAAATGTCATCAGATCACGCCCCTCTATTATCTCTCCATCGTAGTATTTCCTGATATCTTGAATCTTTGTCTTTAAATTGAGTTCATTACCAAACCAGCTATAAATAATATGTGACAGCACCAGAGTTTTAACTTTAGCCTCAACAGCGGTCCTACCAATATCCTCCCCTGACGGATGCATAACATCTATAAGAAAAAGGTCGGCATTATGAGCAAATTCGGTTAGTTCAGACAACCTCGACAGGTCTCCACTTACCACAATAGACCTTCCCTCACTATCCACCCGATAACCCAAAGCATTAGGCCCATGAGAAACCTTAGCAGCCGAAGCTGTCCAGTAATTCCCCCTACAAACATCTCCATTTCCCACTTCAGTCACCTCAATAATCGGTGCATGATATCCTCCCAACTCCATTCTCAGTTTAATCTCATCGCCATAGGCAGTATTAAAAACACGATCGTGGAAATCCTTGGTGCCGGCAGGCCCGTATACTTTTAGAGGCTTATATACCCCATCCTCAAAGCCCCATATCCAATTTTCAAAAACAAAAGCAACATATCCAGCATTATGATCATAGTGATGGACATGTGTAAAAAATAGATAGTGAGGCTGATGAGGTATTATTCCTGCCCGAACCATGTTTAATGTTGCCCCTGGGCCACAGTCAATTAAAATGTAATCATCTCCCACTTTAACTAGTTGGCTACTACCACCACGTGGTGGAACCGGAGTTAGCCGCGGCCCTCCTGTTCCTAATAGAATAAGCTTCATATCCTTTACCATATTTATCTCTTATCTCCTTTTAAATGAGCCTTACTTATTGCTAATAAACTCCATCTGTATATAATTTTTCTTCACATCGATAACATTTTAAACTATTTCATCATCGGTCAGTTCAACTCCAAAAAGCTGTTTACGTCTATGCCATCCATATAGGGTAGCTGCTGGATTATTACCAGTAACCCTATCTTTAACAATGAGGGTTGAAACCGGAGCTTTGGAGTATTTTGTGAACAGAATATCATGACCCATACAGAGACCAACAATGAAGTTTAGTTGAGTATTCTCGCTATTTAAAATTTCAGCCTGTGCAATAGGGTTACATGATGAACGAACACAGTCCTTAACTTCGGGGGCTCCTCGAGCTTCTGCGCCTACCCTGCCAATCTGACAACTAGCAGTGAATACCTCGAATCCTTCCCTGGTGAAAAGTTTCAGTAAATAACCCATTTCCCACTCCATTGCTACACAGGCTGCAAATCCAATCCTTTCCAGTTTCAGTTCCTTGGCAAATAATAGAGCCTCCTCTATACGAGGAGTCATCCCTTTATTATGTTCTCCAACCATACTTGCTGCTTTATACAAAGCATTAACATCCAATTTTTTATATTCTCTGGTAGCATTCCCCAACTCTTCAAGGTAGTCATTAACCTGACAGTACTCAGGTATACCTATGTCATTACCACGCCAACACCCTTGCTTTGAACATATGCACGTAAGTGTTCTTTTCTTCGGTTCCATTAAACCACCTCCAAGTACTATTGAATACGGTAAACCTTACCATGACATACATACGACAACAAATAACGATGTGAAATTAGACTAAACAGGTAATAACATTATTTATAGCCGAAATGAAATAGCCTATCAAACCATGAGGTTAAATATGCGAAGCAGATAAGAGATAACAGTATTTATATGGTGGGCAGTAGAGGATTTGAACCTCTGACCTCCTGTGTGTAAAACAGGCGCTGAAGCTGATTGTTCACAATTTTGTGAATTCCTGTAGTTGATTGGAGCTTCTCAACAAGCTCTAAAGGACATTTCCTTTTACCTGAAAGTATCATAGACAAATAGCTCTTGCTGATTCCCAGACTATCAGCTAACTCTTTTTGTTTTATTACTTTATTCATTTTTCACTCCCTAATTTCTATCACAATACTTGTGTTTACATTTAACACTAGGATTACACCAGAAACACA
>CAYPSP010000098.1:0-5076 GCA_964413335.1 uncultured Dehalococcoidales bacterium | reverse complement strand
TATCCCAACTCTGCTGTTATCAACTTGTTACCAGAATATAACTTCTACGTCCTTTCAAAAGGCACCATACTTACCTGACTCTGTACAACTATTCCTGCGTATAAATATAGGCTGAACATATCATGATATATTCAGCCTATCATTCATTATAGAAAGCAAGACCAATTGACTCTGGACTCATATGGATTGCCAGCACGGGAGAAGCCTCCCCTATCCATAATTCAACACAATTATATTGAGAAGCTATCTCAGCAGCCAACTCATCAGCATCGCTCATTGCCAATGCATGAAATAATCCAACATGCAGAGGAGTCTCTTTCTTTGCCTTTTCTTTCAGTAATTGCCTGAGGCGATTCCTAGCCTCTGCTCTTGTCGAGTATTTCTCGATTGGAACTACCTTCCCATCTTTCTGGCTGATGATATGACTATCCTCCCTTGACTCTATATCCGAAGCAGCAACACGCCCACCACGTATAAAATAGCTTATAGAGCCAGGATTCCAGAAGGTATTCATTTTTGGTATAACACCCTTAGCCGCACTAGTAACTTCTCTCAATGAGCCTCCCTGAGCAGCAACTTTCGCAGCGGCAGTAGCCACCAGTCCCAGGGCAGAAGCAGCAAAATTACCATCTATAACCTCAATAGGAATTCCTTCAACCAACTCCTTTGCCATCAGCGCAGAACGATAACCTGCTGAAGGGGTATCAGGACTTAAAGTAATAGCCACTACCCCATCAGTTTTGCTTTTCAAGCTCTCAAACAGGTCTAAAAATTCACCTTGCACTGAACCACTGGTAGTGGGGAGAGTCTCAGCTGTTTTCAGGCGAGTGTAGAATTCCTGCGCAGTTATATCCTTCCAATCAGCATATTCATCTTTATCCCACATAAGATGCAGGGGAGCAAGATAAAGGTGAAATTCCTCGGCTAACTTGGGAGTAATTGCACTACTACTATCAACAACTACAGATATAGTCATGTTTACCTCCTATTATCCAGTATTGTTTATTGTAATTTCTCTAATTCGGATTTTATTTCCGGAAATATTTTCGCTTCTACCACAAGTTTTACTTGACGAATAGATTCAGCAAGTTGAGACGCTTTACTGCGGCCATGCCCTATCCACACCACCCCATCCACTCCATAAATCAAGCCTCCCCCGGCTATATCAGCAATATGAGTTGGTGCAAATATGCTACCGCAAATACTGTCAATCTCTTCCTGTGATACCTTTCCTTCCAGTTGTACCCGTAACCGTTCAATTAATGTATCACCCAATCCTTCACCGAATTTCACCAATACATTCCCTACAAACCCATCACAAACAATAACATTAGCATTACCCGCAGGAATATCATTGCCTTCCACATTTCCAATGAAATTGAATTTACTATTTTTGAGAAGAGGATATGTTTCCTTAACCAGCTTATTTCCTTTTCCTTCTTCAGCACCATTGCTTAGTATTGCAACTGTCGGCCTGTCAATATTTAATATCCTCTGAGCAATAATACAACCAATAGTAGCGAAGTTCAGCAAGTCGCGTGGTTTACAGTCAACATTTGTTCCCAGATCAAAAATTACTGTTTTAGGAGCAAGCCCCTGGAGTATCACCCCTGTGCTCGGCCGTTTGATACCTGCTAATGTTCCTAAAATTTGAATAGCACTGACCATAACCATCCCGGTCGAACCCATGCTCACCACGGCATCCACCTTTCCCTCTTTCACTAACCTCATTGCCGTCATAATCGAAGCATCAGGTCTCTGCCGAAGAGCTGCTACAGGAGATTCTCCGTCTCTTACAACCTCTCCTGCATTTAAAACGGAAATTGGAAGGCCATTGATATCATACTGTGTTATTTCCTTTCGGATTGCATTCTCCATGCCTACCAGCATTACCTCAATCCCTTTACCTCCCATATCTCTCACCACCTGGATGGCCCCTTTAACTATCTCCCGAGGAGCATAGTCTCCACCCATGGCATCCACAGCAACTCTCACAGTCTGCTGGTTCAAATCATACATCAGTCGTTATTCTCCACTTCAATCTTTTACGTAATGACATAGCTTATTATTTAAACTATAAATATGTCAACACACTGAAAGCCATTTTCCCATGAACCATTAATAAAAAAAGGGGCTACAGCAAACGCTTACTGTAGCCCCTTTTACCCCTGTCTTTATCTTTTAAGCAATCTTTGGCAATTTAGACTTTATTTCACTTATTTTTTCATCTGGATATTCATAATTATGAAGATTACCAGCTAAATAATCATCATAGGCTGCCATATCCACATGTCCATGTCCACTATGCGCTAATAATATAGTCTTAGACTCTCCTGACTCTTTGCATTTGAGAGCTTCATCAATAACAACTTTAATAGCATGTGTTGGCTCAGGAGCACTGATAATGCCTTCAGTCCGAGCAAAGGTAATACCTGCTTTGAAGGTTTCAAGCTGATGTTCAGCTCTTGCCTCAACCAAGCCCAGATTATAAAGATGACAAATGATAGGAGACATACCATGATAACGAAGACCTCCAGCATGAATAGGCGGTGGCATAAAATCATGCCCCAAAGTAAACATCTTGAGTAAAGGTGTAAGCCCTGCTACATCCCCATAATCATAGGCATAGGGCCCCTTAGTCAATGTAGGACAGCTAGCGGGTTCGACATTGATAATTCGCAAATCTGGCTTTTTGCCCTCGATCTTATCCTTGACAAAAGGCAGAAATAGTCCAGCGAAATTAGACCCTCCTCCAACACAACCCACGATAATATCGGGATATTCTCCTGCCTCTTCCATGAGTTTCTTTGTCTCGAGACCATTTATAGTCTGATGCAACATCACATGGTTAAGCACACTACCCAGGGCATAATGAGTGTCGCTCCGCGACATAGCCTCTTCCACAGCTTCACTGATAGCCAGTCCAAGACTACCTGAGCAATTAGGGTCTTGCGCCAATATATCTCGTCCTACCTTGGTTTCTGTACTGGGGCTTGGTATACATTTGCCACCCCATACCTCCATCATAATACGCCGATACGGTTTCTGTTCATAGCTAATTTTAACCATATAGACCTTAATCTCAATCCCAAAACATGCACCAGCAAATGATAGCGCACTTCCCCATTGCCCAGCTCCTGTCTCAGTAGTTATACGTTTTATTCCTTCTTGTTTATTGTAGTAAGCTTGAGCAACAGCGGTATTTGGCTTATGACTACCAGGAGGGCTAGACCCCTCATATTTATAGAATATTTTTGCCGGGGTATCAAGGGCTTTCTCCAGCCTATATGCCCGATATAGAGTGGTAGGTCTCCACAATTTGTAAATATCCAGTACCTCATCGGGAATTTCAATCCATCGTTCTGTACTTACCTCTTGCTTAATTAATTCCATAGCAAATAAGGGTGCTAAATCCGCAGGCCCTATTGGCTTACCTGTACCGGGGTGTAAAGGTGGCGAAAGTGGTTCAGGCAAATCAGCCTGTATGTTATACCAATATTTGGGCATATCTTTTTCATCCAAAATAAACTTAGTTCTCTTATACATGTACAATCTCCTTTTTTTTGCTAGACTATTAATCGCTTGTTATTTATTATCTTTATTCTTTAATGACGGCTGGCCGCCGCCAGAGCCACAATTTAATAATCATATCCAAGACCTCCATATATATAAAAAAGCCTCTCTCCCCAAGGGGCGAGAGGCTTTTACCTTCGCGGTGCCACCCTTCTTAGCCAATTAACTTACAACACAAATATTAACTGACCATCTCTGTTTCAGACACTGAGAGATACCACTTATATCCCTCAAAATCCTGAGCCTTTAACGGTGCTCTTACCGTCTAAACCTACTAAAGCACCTATATGCCCTTTCAGCCAGCAGCTCCCAGGTCCATTCAAGTTTTGCGCAAGTATCGGTTCTCAGCTTACCCGACTCTCTGAACTCCGCCTCAAACTATACTACTCCTGTTCTCAGCCTTTATCCTTATTAAGTTAAAATAGCATTCTATAGATAGAGTGTAGATTTGTCAAATCCGGTAAAGCCCCCTGTCCAAACACATCATTACTAAACTAAATTTTATTCAGCAAAGCATTTTTCATTAAGTATCAGGCTCTTTAAAAATTATAGTCTCGTAGCTTCCCTGTTTTCGTTTGGTAAATTACTGAAAAGCGCGCCTAAACGATCTATTAATTATTAGAATTTGACCCATCTAGCACAATAGATTTCAGCTGAGTTAAATCGGTCAGGGAATCTACTGAATCGCCTCCTTCCCTGTCAAGATAGAAAGCGTTTATACCAACCTCACGAGGATTAAGAAAATCTGTCTTCCAATCATCTCCAACATGAACAATCCGGGCAGGTTCAACATCCATCATCTGACAAACCTGGCTATAAAAATATGCTGTCTTCAACTGCTTATACTGAGAAATAGCAGAAAATACTCGAGTAAAATAATGGGCTACATCCTTCAATATATATGCCAGCAGATATAGTGGCACCGTGGAGGCAACCATAAGTTCAAAGTGAGCTGCTAAAGATGAAAGAACTTCCGAAACCTCAGAATAGTATGCTATTTTATCCACGCAACTTCGTATTATTGGTTCTGGATTCCCTAACTGGAAACGATTACACCAATACCTTACATCGTACCATTCCATTCCCTGAAAACCGATTTTCTCAAACTCTTCCGTAGTGGTCTTTCGTGCCTGTTCAGTGCTAATACCATATTTTTTGGCGTATCGAAGAGGAATGGCCTCATGCCAGAGTACTTCACTGAATTCGTGCGATACCAGGGTTCCCTCAACATCAAAGGATATAATTTTAACATGCCTATACCGTTAACTCACCAAGGTACTATATGTAGTGGGCCTTTTTATTTGTTTGATAGTTTGGCATCTGTGTTATTTGTGCCTAGAATATGCTTGCTGTTTTAGGGAGAGTATTCAATGAATATCAGATTTAACGATGACAATTTGAAAAAGTTGCAACGTAAACTTCAAGAGTTGCAAGGGCAAAAAGAAGTCCCTCTTACAGAATTATTGACTGATGATTTCATTCGGCAATATACTGACTTCCAGA
>CAYPSP010000097.1:0-5092 GCA_964413335.1 uncultured Dehalococcoidales bacterium | reverse complement strand
CAATATATCTTTTGTCATAATTGCCTCCAGTTTCCCTTTTGATTATCAAACCAGCATCCTTTAATTCTTGCTCCTTATATCCTTTGCTAGTTAGAAATTTCGTCAAGGCATCCCAGCTATCAGGGCTGAAGCCCAAGTGGAATTCCTTTGCAGTTTTCATGGAAATATTTCTCTTGTTGAGGTAGTTTCTGGTCCTCTCTCCATAGCTAGTATTTAGTAACAAATGGTGGTAATACTCGCTAGCTGTATCATTGAGCTGAAATAGTCTTAGACTATACTTATCCTCAACTTTATCAGTTGTCGTTTTATTCTGATTCAGAGTAATACCTGCTCTGTTAGCTAACAATTGTAATGCCTCGCTAAAGCTTATTTCTTCCTTCTTCATTATGAAGGAGAAAATATCTCCTCCCGTACCACAGGCTCCAAAACAATGCCAGGTTTGTTGTTCTGGAAAAACGAAGAATGAAGGGTGTTTCTCCGAATGAAAAGGACACAAAGCTTTATAATTATGTCCTGCTTTTTGTAATGGGATATAATCTGAGATAAGATCAACGATGTCTATTCTCTGCTTTATTTCGTCTATGTTACCCATCTGGCTCGTCACACAATACTCTATTAATAGCCGATTTTACTTCGAGCTAACTTATCATAGGATGTCATAAATGAATTATTCTAGAATTAAGAAAAAGGATAAATCTCCTTTGTTTTACGAAAGTAAAGGTTAATAGTACTTTACTCCATACCTAGCTCAACCTAGTATACTAGCATATTCTGGAAAAATAATAAAGAACCGTTTTGTGATAATAGTATTATAGAAAATTGGGTTCAAGCATGTTGATTATCTAATCGTATAAAGGTAGAATAGAGTTTCTATTGTGAAATGGAGGCGTTAGTATGTTGATAGAAATGACAATTGATAGTATCAGAGCGAGCATGGTAAATGATCGCCTTCGTGCTGCAATTCTAAAAGAGAAAGATGCTGATAGATATTTGCCTATCTGGATAGGCCCGCCAGAGGCGGATGCTATTCTATTGAAACTACAAAATATTGAACTATCTCGTCCTCTTACACATGATTTATTGAAATCTGTTATTAGTACCTTTGGGGCTTCAGTTGATTACGTCGTAGTAAGTGACCTTCAGAACGATACCTTCTTTGCAAAACTTTATATCACCTTGGGCAAGGATCAAATGGAAATAGATTCTCGTCCTAGCGATGCTTTAGCTCTGGCAGTGCGGGTGGGTGTACCAATATTTGCCGAATCAGAAGTATTGGATAAGGCTGGTATTATTCTTGAAGAGGAAATAGGAAAGCCAACTTCAGAAAGAAGAGTTGATGATAAAGAACTGAAGGGACTTTCTGCATATGAAGATTTTATTAATACACTTGATTTAGATGACTTCAATAAGCGCAAATCATAGTGGGGTGTCATATTAAATCGGGTTATTACTGGCTGCAAACCTTTTCTTATGTTGTACTAGACGTGTGTCATTAATATTATCCTGCTTTTTTATTAGGAGTATTAAGGAGGCAATATGATGGATAATGGTGACTTCTATGAACTTCCAGTAAAAGGGATTATGAACGAGAATCTGCTGTTGATTGCCAAAACAGACACTATGCGTATGGTGGCGAAGATGGGGTATCAGTGAAGGTGGTGTATCTGGGTTGTGGAGCATAAAGATAGCAGAAAATTATTGGGTGTTATCACTGAAAATAATCTTCTTGATATCATCAGTTCAATTTCCAGAAAAACTTATATAATTGGTGTGAGGAATCAGGTATTTCTACAGTTCAGTGAATTGTACGCTGTTGAGGATGTTATGGCTTAACCAGTAAGGCATTTATTTCAAGCCTTTAAAAGCATTTTATCCACAATGAATATGTCTATTAATAAGTTCCTTAATTTTGTCTTTCTTCTGGTAGAGAACTTCGTTCATATTTCTGTCATCGTATGCTTTTAATTCTTCAGTTATTCTATCAATTACAACAGGTGCAAATACATTATTATGCTCATATATCTTGCGATCCTTTAAAAGGCAGTCGGCCGATTCCCAGCATGAAGAAGGTAATTGTGGCAATTTACTTCGTATTTTCTCATGATCAGATGAGAAAATGTTCACGTCAACATACAGCTTATTAGCTACTTCTAATGCGTCCTTCATTTCCTGACCATATCGAGCAGCGACTGTCAATCCAGCCAGCAGTAGATGAATGTTGGCAGAACCATCCGGGCTCCGTATTTCAACTGTCTGGTTGTTGATTAATTTGGAATAGTGTTTTTTGTCTTGAGGGTTGGCATCTGCTGCCATACTTGTCCTGGTTGACCAGCCTAATGGCACTCTTACTAATACAGACCGGTTTCTATCTCCCCAGCATACGTTCGTTGGTGCTTCTTGGTGAGGTACAAGCCTTAAGTAGGATGTTGGAACAGTGTTACCAAAAGCTGTTAAGGAGCTGGCCAGACTCAGATATCCTGCAATAGTTTTTCTGGCAGTGTCGGTCAACAGGCCTTCTTTTGTCATCACAGAATGACCATTCTTGGTTAATTTAGTATGGATATGTAGTCCGCTTCCAGCTTGTCCTGCCAGGATTTTTGGAGCAAAAGTGACAGTTAAACCTTGCTTATATGCAATCATTCTCAGCATCCACTTGGCAATTACGATTTGATCAGCCGCATCTTCAATAGGGACAGGAAGTAACTCAATCTCTTGCTGCTCCATCTCACAACCATCAGCGTGAATATTGCCTACTTCTGAGTGACCATATTTTACTGCTAAACCTGCTTGTGTAAATACATGCATAGCTTCACATCTTAAATCTTCTCCTTGTGAAAATGGAGCAGATTCTTGATAGCCTTTCTGTGTTTCGATAGGGTAGGGGTGCTGACCATTATACAGGACGTAGTATTCCAGTTCGCCCATAGCCTCAATGCCTAGGCCTGTACTTAGCCCTAATGATTCATGGGCTTTTCTTAAGATATAATCTGGAGAGCTTGGTAATGGCATTCCATTGCTTGTATAGTAAGAACAGAGAATATCAATAGTTGGAAGAGGAGTAAAAGGATTTACATAGGCGGTTCTATATCGTGGAATTACATATAAATCACTTGAGGCTGCTTCTATGTAGGGTATAAGGCTTGACCCATCCACTCTTTCTCCTCCATCCAGTATTCGCTCAAGGTGAGCACCATTACCAACAACGAAGTTCAGGGTTTTTAATCTGCCATCCCCTCCAAGATGCCGAAAATTCAGCATCTTGATTCCTTTAGCTTTAATAAATCTCGCAAGGTCATGCCTGGTGAAATCTTTAGCTGGTTTATTTATTAATTGGGCTATGCTATTTGTGTCTATGGTCATTGTCTTTTCCATTTGTTAAAAAGTTTAATAATCTTGTTTGATTTAACAACTCCTTATAAAAGAATATCTTGGGGATATTATGCTATACGAGAATGAATATAAAATAGTTTAATATTGGCTTATTCAGCTAGATATCTGGTCGCCAATTATTATACTCCTGCCTCAAGTTCATCACAATGCTTTTTTTGTTGTATAAGAAAATGTTAAAAAATAATCACGACCTGTCTGTTTGTCATTGTAACTATTAATAACAGGTATATATTTCGGGGATTGTACAGGCACTAAATTTGCTGTCAGTACGAAATGTTTTATAATTCGTTGTTGTGAAGATAAATAAACTGCATTCCTGGAACTTAAGTTATTCCAATGCTCGTGAGATGCAGAAAGAGTTTGCAAAGCTGGTGATATCCAGCAGTGAAGCTATTAATCCAAGGTTAATTGCCGGGGTGGATGTATCTTCTAATCGTTTTAGTACTAAGGGTATTGCAGCGGTAGTGGTACTTGATTATCCCGGACTTAATGTAATTGAAGTTGAATTAGAGGAAACTGAATTGCCTATTCCCTATATCCCAGGATTACTATCCTTTCGTGAATGTCCAATTATTTTAGCTGCTTGCGCCAGGTTACGGCATACCCCTGATCTGTTCATGGTTGATGGGCAGGGTATTGCCCATCCCAGGCGTCTGGGGCTTGCCTCACATCTGGGGCTTTTCCTTGATGTGCCGTCTATAGGTTGCGCCAAATCAATTCTTTGTGGTAACTATGAGTATCTGAGAGAAGAAGCTGGTTCCTGTTCTGAGTTAATTGATAAAGGAGAGGTTGTTGGAGCAGCATTGAGGACAAAACGTAAAACCAAACCAGTGTATGTTTCTATTGGTCATAAAATAGATATTGCTTCAGCGCTGTATTGGGTAAAAGAATGTTGTTGTGGCTATCGTCTCCCTCAACCAACGCGTTTAGCCCATATGGCGGCTGGTGGAAGTCTGATATTCTGAGTTAAACTATTGCAGGAAAATCTATTACATAAGGAGTGTTATGGAAGAGCAAGCAGAAGGATTAAAGGCTTTACGCCGTCGAATTTCAGATATAATGGTGCATCTTTGACATCCATGCTTTAGAGAAAGAGATTGCTCATATAGAGGAGGAATCGGCCAACCCTGATTTTTGGAATGATTCAGTTGCTGCTCAGCAAGTAATGCGTCGCTTGGGTGCTAAGAAGAATGTAATAGACACTTGGCGAGGTATGGAAAAGGAAATTATAGATCTACATGACATGATTATGTTGGCTATAGAGGAGGATGATGAACCGTTGCAGGCGGAGTTACAAAAGGAATCAGAACAGCTAATTGCACGATTTGAGAAACTGGAAACACGTTTGCTTCTCAACGGTGACTATGATGAGAGAAATGCCATGCTTACTTTTCATGCTGGTGCAGGTGGCACAGAATCTCAGGACTGGGCGAATATGTTACTCAGGATGTATCATAAATGGGCTGAAGAACATGGTTATAAGGTAGAGATTCTGGATATTTCTCCCGGAGAAGTAGCAGGAATTAAAAGTGCTATAGTTGAAATTAGAGGAGATTATGCCTACGGCTATCTTAAAAGTGAACATGGAGTTCACAGGCTAGTTCGGCTTTCTCCTTTTGATGCTGATCATGCCCGTCATACCTCTTTCGCCCTGATTGAAGTTCTTCCTGAAGCAGAAGAGGAGAAAGACATTCAGATTAAC
>CAYPSP010000096.1:0-5126 GCA_964413335.1 uncultured Dehalococcoidales bacterium | reverse complement strand
TAGCAATAAATCCAGTTCGCGTGAGATTACAATATATGTAAATGCTCCAAATAGCGGGAAAAAGAACAGTATGCTCCCCAGGATGTCAACCAGGGCTTTTCCCCTCGCTGAGAAGTTGGTGTAAAAGATATCTACCCTGATATGTGCGTTATGCAACTGGGCGTATGCCCAGCCAAGCACGATAATGGCACCTCCAATCAACCGCATGCTGCTAAAAGCCCATGTTGTTGGAGAATTGAATACGTATCGGGCGATTACCTCACAGAGGATAACGATAACCATGGCGATAATTAGCCAACTGGATAGTGTCCCTATTTTTTCGTTGATGGAATCAATGATTCTGAGTGTCTTCCTCATTTAACGGTGAACCCTTTCAAATTTCCTGAAACATAAACGTAAACGTAAACGTAAACGTAAACAATAAGGTAGTATTAACGAGAAATCTACAAAATAAATGACATACTTAAACAGCTAACAGAATAGGGAGCAGAGTACGAATACCCTGCTCCCTATTATACCTTATTATACCTGGTAGACCTAACCAGTGTTAGGTATTTCCAGTGTCACTAACAGGCTACCATCCTGTCCTTACCAGCGTATTGGGTAACCACAGGATAATTTGTGGAAAGATGACACAAAGTATAAGCCCAATGATAATGAGCCCAACAAAGGGGAATACACCTCTTATAATATCGCTTGTTTCTACTCCCAGTTCCTTGGGGACGGTTCCGCGGCAGACGAATATTGCCTGTGCCATAGGTGGTGTCATAAATGCCATTTGCAGGTTGATACATATCATGATAGCAAACCATACCTCGTCGAAACCAAGTTCCGGCAGGATAGGCATGACTATAGGAATCATGATGAAAAGAATTGGCAACCAGCTCATCAGGAACCCGAGGATAAAAATAACGAACATTATTATAGCGAAGGCTCCCCATCTACCTCCGGGGGCAGCCATCACCAGGTCACGTACTACGCCGCCACAACCAATCCTGAGGAACACACCAACCATGCCTATGGAGAAGAAGGCTATGCATAGCGAAAAGCTGGTGACTCGCATTCCTTGTAGCAGGCTGGACTTAAATTTTTTCCAGGACATCTTGCGATAAGCGACTGCGAGAGCGAGAGAAGCTATGACTCCTGTTGCAGCCGCCTCAGTGGGAGGTGCAATGCCCAGGAAGATGACTCCCAGCACGGACATAATAATTAAAAACGGAGGCACAACGCCCTTCCCCAGTAATTTAAGTTTGACACCAAAAGAAACACCTTGCTCATCAGCAGGAGCGGCGGGGGCTATATTAGGTTGCAAAAAAGAGCGAACTATAATATAGGTAGCATATAATCCTGCCAGCATAAAGCCAGGTATGAAGGCACCCATGAAGAGCTTTCCTACCGATATGTCAGCCAGAGGGCCCAGGATGATTATCATCACACTGGGTGGAATCAGGATACCAAGTACGCCACCGGCACAGGCTGCGCCTGTTGCCAGTGATTTGCTGTAACCACGCCTTACCATGGGACCGACTGCCAAAATGGTTAGTGTGCTTACAGCGGCAGTGATGACGCCAAGGCAGGCGGCAAGCATAGCGCCAAGCAATACAGTTGTTACTGCCAGGCCTCCTCTTACCCTGCCCATGATTACCGACAGGGCATTATACATACCGTCGGCTACCCCTGAGTCGGCGAGGATGATTCCCATCAAGACGAACAAGGGAAGAGCCAGCAGCGGATAGTTTAGCGCAATTATGAAACCTCTCTGGTACATCAGCTCAAAGACAGGTGCACCCATGGTGAAGTACCCGATGATGAGTCCTACCGCTCCTAATGTGATAGCTACGGGGAATCCTGACATGATGGCGGCTATAATGGATACAAAGAATACTAATGTAATTAATTCTATGCTCATATATCCGCCTCCACTATTTCCTGCTCATGAGGGCGTTTACCATACTTCAGGAAGTAAATGTCGCGTATGGTTTCTGCCAAAAACTGCAGGAACAGCAGGATAAGTCCGATAACTATGATTGTGCGCATAGGAGCCGCTGGCGGGTACCAGTGGCTCATGGTCATGCTTTCATTTTTGACCCAGGCAAAAACCATCCAGTTCCATGCTGTATAAAGAAAAACCGAAAAAACGGGAAAGAAGAGCACAAATGTTAGTACCACATCTAGATATGTTCTGGTTTTAATGGAGAACTTGTTATAAATCACATCGATTCGTATGTGCGATCGATGCAACCTGACATATCCCCAAGCCAGTGCATTGATTGATGCTCCCACCATTTGTGCTGTCTCATAGGCCCATGGGCATCCGATACTAAAGACATATCTCAAAACTATGTCATAAAAGACAACTAATACCAGGAGGACAAGCAGCCACTTGGCTGCCTGTCCTATCCACTCGTTAGCGCTATCTATAACTCTCAGATATGTCCTCATTCGTTTTTATTTCCTTTGTCGCAGTTCATTACACTAAAGGAGTTTCCAGGCTCATCATATTCATGTATGAGTCTCTGAACTCTCGGATAGATGTTACAACTTTCTTGTAGAATGGGTCTGTTGCTGCTTTTGCATCGTAGAATTCTTCGGCTGCGGCAACAAAGGCAGCGTCAATTTCTAATGGGGTCTTTTGTACTACACAACCAAAGTCGATGATATTCTGCAGGCCTCCTACATTCTGATAAGACATGAAGTTCTGGCCCCATGACTTGTTTGCCCGTGCGCAGGCTTCGAGCAGTGCCTGGTTTGATGGTGAAAGCGCATCCCAGGCGTCCTGGTTTACCCAGAATTGATGAGGGTCGCAGGCGGCACGGGTAGTTGAGGCATAATGATATTTCGCTACTTCATTGAATCCATTACCCCAGTTACCTGACCATGCTGCTGATTCAGCACCATCAATGACACCTCGCTGTAATGCCTCGTAAATTTCTCCACCAGGCAGGAAGATGGTCGACATGCCAATCATGTTGAGAATCTCTCCACCATCACCCATACATCGCATCTTGAAACCCTGGATGTCGTCTAGTGTCTGGTAATCCTTGGTAGAGAATCCCCAGACTTCAGGTCCGCTGTTCAGCATAGGAGTTTCCAGAATGTGGACATTGTAGTCAGAGAACGCCTCTTCCATCAATTCCTGCCCTCCGCCCCAGTCTCTCCAGACACCCATAGCTTCAATGTTGAAGCCACCGCACATGGAACTGAACATGCCACCGGTAGGCACGGTATCCAGACTGTATGCGGTACAGGTGCTTGCCAGTTCAAAAATGCCTTCACTTACTGCTGGTAGCTCCTCTGTCTGTGGACAAATTGAACCTCCGGGGTGGGCTTCTATTGTAAAGGCACCGCCACTTATCTCTCCCATCAAATCAGCAAAATGTTGATGGATGGTATCTCCTGGAGGAGAAAGGTGGGCGCTTTGATATGTCCAATGGACTTCCTCATCAGCAGGAGCAGGGGTTGGTGCCGCGGTTGGTGCTGCGGTTGGTGCCGCGGTTGGCGCCGGTCCTGGTGTAGGTTCTGCCGCGGGGGCACAACCGGCCACTATCAGGCTGATAATTATTACCATTGCTACTAAAATCATACCTAACTTGGTTTTCATTAGTTACCTCCTTGATTATTTATTCTTACTTGTTCCCCCACCTCATCTACCACCATATTTTCCTCCATAGGGCATCACCCCCTTGTCGTATATTATTTGAACCAATGTTCTTACTATTTGCCCATTTCCTTTTTATTTACCCAGTTACTGGGCACGCCACCCTTAAGCACCTTGACCACTTGCTCACAAGACCCTTTGCGGGATTTAGCAAAGGATGTTTCAGAGTATGAAGCCATGTGCGGCGTAACCGTAAGTATTTTGTTGTCTAGTGTCAGCAGTGGATCGCCAGGCTTTGGTGGTTCGTCTTCCAGTACATCCAGCCCTGCTGCAGCGATATCTCCCGCTTTCAGGGCATTATAAAGTGCCTTCTGGTCTACTATGGGGCCTCTGCCAACGTTTATCAGTGAAGCGGATTTCTTCATTTTCTTGAACTCTGCCTCGCTGAAGGCATGGAAGGTTGACTTTAGCAGAGGGGCGTGTATGGATATTATGTCGGATGTTTTCAAAAGTGTATCGATGTCTACCAGCTTAATTCCATACTGATATGCCTCTTCCTCTGAGACGATGGGGTCATAAGCAATAACTTTGAAACCAAAAGCCTGGACTTTCCTGGCGACGGCCAGAGCTATATGTCCGCAGGCGTAAAGTCCCCAAGTCTGCTCTCTGAAGGCGAAAATTGGGGCAACGTCCTTTAGTTTTTCACGCCACGCGCCACTTTTGGTAGTTTCATTAAGAGAAGCAAGTTTTCTCTGAACAGCGAAGCCCAGTGAAATAGCATGGTTGGATACCTCGTCAGCACACCAGTGTTGGGCTGGCATATTGCTTACATAGATGCCTCTCTTACCAGCGGCAACGACATCTACGTTGTCATAACCAACGCCAGTGCCTGCTACAATCTTGCATTTTTTGGCAGCCTCCAGCACCCGCTCATTAACATTGGTTGGCATGATTATTGCATCGGCATCAGTCACATACTTAATGGCGGTGTCCTCATCCGTATCGGGAGCAATAACTAACTCTGCATCAATTTCCTTGAGAACATCTTTTTCAATTTTGTTATCGGGGAACATGGTTCTAAGCATAACTACCTTATATTTTGACATCTAATACCTCCTGTATTTTTAAACAAATATAAATTAGCTCAGTTACTAGCATTTGTCAATACATTTATTGTTGAAAAATAACAAAACAAAAAGAAAAAAGAAAGGGCTGCCGATAAAGGCAGCCCTTTCTTTAGATATTATCTCTATTGCTTTTAGCTTAGGTCCATGGTTTTATCATGTGTTCAGGTAGCCAGAGGACGATTTGCGGGAATAGCACCAGTAAAAATATGGCGAATAGTATGATGAGGACAAAAGGCGTTACTCCCTTGATCACGTCCATGGTGGTTACTCCTGTTTCCGGAGCAGCCAGGTTCGATACCAGGAAGATGGCAAGCGCCATTGGTGGTGTCATAAATGATGCCTGCAGGTTGACCATCACCATCAGGGCGAACCATACCGGGTCAAAGCCTAAATCCTTGACT
>CAYPSP010000095.1:0-5292 GCA_964413335.1 uncultured Dehalococcoidales bacterium | reverse complement strand
CCATGATTATATTCTATTATGTACTTTGACAAAACAACCACGAGTTAACTTAACCGCGCCACATAATTAAATAAATACATTTTTTCATAAAAAATGATAAAATCAGGGTGTCTGTTGACCTAGTATCTTGATACCCTGATTCTTTCAAATGTCAGAGGTTGGATTGAGTTTTTTAGGATAGTAGGCCGTGAGGGATTCGAACCCACGACACCCTGATTAAAAGTCAAGGAGTACTAATTTAGGGATCTGTTCCACAATTCAAGATAGGGGCTTGCCTTGCCCTTCGTAAATTTAACCTGTCAACGATAATACTATATACTTTTATAAGGATTGTTAAAATACAGGAGTAACTTTTGCCATATTATTACATCTGGACAATCGGCTGCCAGATGAACAAAGCAGAATCACAGCGGATTTCCGGCTATCTGGACTCAATAGGTTGGCGTAATACAGAAAGCTACCGGGATGCTGACCTCGTTGTCCTCAATACCTGCGTGGTCAGGCAGAGTGCGGAAAATAAAGTATTAGGTACGCTGGGACTTCTAAAAGGGCTAAAGAACGAAAGGCCAGGGCTGTCTATTTTGCTTACCGGCTGTTTTGTAGAACCTCGTATCGGGGAATTACAAAAACAGTTTCCACAGGTTGACCTTTTCTTTAAACCCGGCGATTACTTAACATTTGGCAACTGGCTTCAGGCGCAGGGTTTCTGTTCAACCTTTGATGCTCTGCATCCACCAACGGCTGATAATAACGGTTCACCATGTGTTCAACTGCCCATAATTCAGGGATGTAACAATTTCTGCTCATATTGTATTGTTCCCTACAGGAGAGGAAGAGAAAAAAGCCGCCCCATGGAGGAAATAGTCAGCGAAGTCCATAGCCTGGTTGAGGCAGGGGTGAAAGAGGTTACTTTGCTGGGACAGAACGTCAACTCTTATGGGAATGACCTGTTAGAGCGTCCTGACCTGGCTGACCTGCTTACTGAATTAAATGGGATTGACGGTTTATCCCGGATTCGCTTTTTAACCAACCATCCCAAGGACATGACTGTTAAGTTAATGAAAACCATTAACTCTCTCGATAAGGTTTGTGAACATATTAACCTCGCTGCTCAATCAGGAGATGATATGATACTTAAAGCTATGAGACGTGGCTACACCGTTGAATATTTTCGCCAGCTTGTTGATTCTATCCGACAGCATATTGTTAACATCTCCTTAAGTACAGACATCATTGTTGGCTTCCCCGGCGAGAGCGATGAGCAGTTTGAGCATACCTGTTCCTTGATTGAAGATATTGGATTTGATGTGGTACATCTGGCGGTTTACTCTCCCCGGCCAGGTACCATAGCTTCGAGGGAATATATGGATGATGTGCCGATAGAGCTAAAAAAGGAAAGGTTTACTAAACTTGAGAAGCTTCAGGAAAATATAGCCGACAGTAAAAATTCTTTTTATCAGGGGGAAAATGTTGAGGTCCTTGTGGAGGGCAGAAAAAAGGGGAAGTGGTATGGACGTAGCCGAAATGATAAGCTAACCTTTTTTAATGACAATCATGATTGTATGGGTAAACTTATTACTGTTAAAGTTAATAAAACCAGCCCTTGGGCATTACAGGGCGAAGTCAGGTATAATAACAAGTTAAATTAAGGAGGCATATAATGGATTTTTTTACAGAAGGCATGGGTGGAACTATTGTTTTTCTTGCGTTAATGTTTGGTATGGTCTATTTCGTACTGATTCGACCACAACGTAAGAGACAGAAAGAACATGAAGAGCTGACCAGCGATCTCAGGAAAGGCAATAAAGTGCGGACTGCTGGTGGTATCTATGGCATTTTGGAAAGTGTTAGTGATGAAACTGTAACCATGAGGGTAGAATCAGGAGCCATTATGAGAGTGGCTAAAGATAGTGTGATTACCAAGCTTGATACTATGGATAAATAGAATTCTTAAGTTAGCTGGCCCGATTAATAGCTGAGCTTATTTACCATTGGGGAGCAATTATGGACAGACATGAAGATATTCTAGAAAAAATTGCCAGGCTTAAAAAAGAGCTTGATGCTGTTATAGTGGCCCATAATTATCAGCGCCCTGAAGTTCAGGATATTGCTGATTTCACCGGCGACTCGCTTGAGCTGGCGCGGAAATGTGTTGGTATCAATTCGAAAACTATTGTCTTCTGTGGTGTCCGCTTTATGGCGGAGACGGCAGCTATGCTCAATACTTCCACCACAGTGCTCCTCTCTAATCCAAATGCAGGTTGCCCCCTGGCTAACAACATTGATGTGAACGAATTACTGCGATGGAAAAAACAATACCCGGAAGCCACGGTAGTAGCTTACATAAATACTACCGCGGCAGTTAAAGCCGAGAGCGATGTTTGTTGTACCTCTGCCAATGGAGCAGAAGTGGTGAATGCCGTGCCAGGGAATGAAATTTTGTTTATTCCAGACAGGAATCTGGGGCATTATGTTTCTACAAAGACCAGGAAGAAAATCATACTTTACCCTGGCACCTGTTACGTACATGACAGGATAACTACCGAGCACGTTAAACAGGCAAAACAACGTTACCCAGGGGCAAAAGTTCTAGTACATCCTGAATGCACCCCGGAGGTGATTGACCTTGCAGATGCCGCCCTGAGTACCTCTCAAATGATACGCTATGCTGAGCAGAGCAGTGATAGCGTTTTCCTTATTGGCACAGAAAAAGGGATGTTACACCCCCTTAGTAAAAATAATCCTGGAAAGGAATTTCATTTGGTTTCTGAGGATTCTGTTTGTCTTAATATGAAGTTAACTACTTTAGAGACTGTAGTTGAAACCATGGAAACAGGAAAGAATGTAGTCACTGTGCCGGAAGAGATTAGCGTTAAAGCTAAACAAGCCATTGACCGGATGCTCAATATTAACTAGGATGAGGAATAAATGACTCACTACGACTATATTGTAGTAGGTAGTGGTATTGCCGGTCTTTATTGTGCCCTGCTCGCCATTGAACAAGGTAGCGTTCTTGTATTAACCAAGAGCGGTATTGACGATTGTAATACAAAACATGCCCAGGGAGGCATTGCTGTGGCTATGGGAGTCGGTGACTCGCCTGAGCTCCACTTCAAGGATACCATGGCTGCCGGAGATGGCTTGTGCGACCCTGAAGCAGTGCGCATCCTGACCCATGAGGCCGCTGATTGTATTGCTGACCTTATTAAGTTCAAGGTTCCCTTTGATACTCTAAATGGAGAAATTACCTTCACCAGGGAAGCGGCTCATAGCATTCCACGCATTATTCATGCTGGAGGGGATGCCACTGGTGAGCACATTGAGGTCTCTTTATCTAAGTTGGTGAGAGCTTCCAAAGTTAAAGTCCTGGAACATTCCCTTGTCAGCAAAATATTATCGGACGGAAACAAGGTAACTGGAGTAAAAGCGATAGATTGCCGAACTGAGTCGGTGGCTGAATATAGTTGTTCCTCTCTTATTTTAGCTTCAGGAGGACTTGGACGATTGTTTAAGTACACCACTAACTCTGATGTGGTAACAGGAGATGGAATAGCTCTGGCCTATGAAGCAGGAGCTGAAATCTGTGATATGGAATTTTTTCAGTTCCATCCCACTGCCCTTCGTATTGCTGGAGTAGAACCCTTTTTAATTTCAGAGGCTGTCAGAGGAGAGGGAGCTATCCTGAGGAATACCAACGGAGACCGTTTTATGCCGCACTATACGCCTCAGGCTGAACTGGCGCCCCGGGATGTGGTAGCTAGAAGCATAATTTACGAGATGAAAAAAACCGGTAGTGACAGGGTTTTTCTGGATATAACACAGTTGCCTGTTAGACTGGTTACTACTCGCTTTCCCCATATATATCGCTTTTGCCTGGATAATAATCTGAATATGACCAGAGACCTTATCCCCGTAGCTCCAGTGGCGCATTACCTTATGGGTGGTGTCGGAGTAGATTTGTGGGGAGAAACAAATATCTCGGGACTGTTTGCGGTTGGAGAAGTAGCCTGTACCGGAGCACACGGAGCTAACAGACTGGCCTCTAATTCATTGCTTGAGGCTGTGGTATTTGGTAAAAGAGCAATAGAGAGAACAAAACTGGACCAGGCCTCGAGGACGAAATTTCAGGTAGCAGGGAAACACGAGGACTTTTACTCTCTCCCTGACAGGGAGAAGACGGTCAGCCGGACCCCGCTAAATCTGGCTAATTTACAATCACTTATATGGGGCAAGGTAGGTATTATACGCTCTGAAGAAAGCCTTATGGATGCGGTAAATACTCTGCAGGCATGGGAACCGCTTCTTGCTAAATCTGTTGACCGCCCAACCTATGAACTGAGGAATTTAGTTCTCTGTGGGCGGCTGATGTCTGAGGCAGCTTTACTGCGAAAAGAAAGCCGCGGTGCCCATTTCCGCTCTGACTTTCCTCAGTCACTACCAGCCTGGCAACACCATCTTGTCTTTAAATGTAGAAAAGGAGCTGACAGAAAAAATTGAGTTACGAGGATACTGAGATGCTGACAGATGACCTTATCCAGGAAATTGTGGGGCATGCTCTGGACGAAGACCATGCCGGCGAAGATGTTACTTCCGATGCGCTAATTCCTTCTGGCCAACAGGGTATTGCTTATCTTATCTCTGAGGCCCCCGGGATTCTTGCTGGAATTAACATAGTTAATAAAGTGTTTAAAAAAATAAACCCGTCTTTTGAGATAGATAATAAAATCGATGATGGTTCCAGGATTCAGTCAGGTGATGTTATTGCCATTATTCAAGGCCAGATAGCCGATATTCTGAAGGCAGAAAGGGTCGCTTTAAATTTCCTTCAAAGATTAAGTGGTATTGCCACGGAAACAAATCGTTATGTAAAGGCAGTAAAAGGATTGCCGGTTAGTATCCTGGATACTCGGAAAACAACCCCCGGATTGAGGGCTCTGGAGAAATATGCTGTTAAAGTTGGTGGTGGCAAGAATCACCGTATGAATTTAGCTGATGGTATGCTGATAAAGGATAATCACCTTGCTGCGCTTCGTTATTATGGTCTGGACCTGAAGGCGGCAGTTTTGAAGGCAAGAATAAATGCCGCCCCCGGACTACAAATCGAGGTGGAAGTTAGCACTCCGCAGGAGGCATTGCAGGCCGTTGAAGCTGATGCTGACATAATTATGCTGGATAATATGAACCTTGAAGATATGCGCCATGCGGTAAAACTGATTCATGGGCGGGCGTCAATCGAAGCTTCAGGTGGGATTACACTGGATAAGGTTCGCTCTGTTGCTGAGACTGGCGTTA
>CAYPSP010000094.1:0-5296 GCA_964413335.1 uncultured Dehalococcoidales bacterium | reverse complement strand
GTATCAACGGTGCTATGGTTTATGTATGCTTTTTTCTTATTTTGAAATGTCGGGCAATTGAGCTAGCAAGCACTCAGAGGATACACCACCTAATGTCTCACAACCTTTGATTATAGCTCTTGATAGCCCGTCCATCTCATTACAGTATCAATAAAATGTATCACCAAACCGTTTAAGCAACACCTAATACTGCATTAGCGGTAAGAAGCTGTGTCCGAGATCAGGTCCAACAAAGGGGGGGGTGGTCTATGAGCTACATGTTTCAAGGGTTTGTGAACCTAGATACCAGGAAAGCTTAAACCAGAAAAGGCAGAAATTATTGGATTTAAATACTAAGGAGGCTTGAAGTGAAGAAACTAAGATCAACATTATTTGGTTGTATTTGTTCAGTTTTGGTATTGGTAGCTTTGCTTATCCCAAGCAGTGTTAAAGCGGAGGAGATTAAGATAGGGTCTCTGTGGTCTAGAACTGGACCTTTTGCGGCGGCTGGCGCTGAAATGGGATATCGTGGGATGCAGATTGCCATAGAGATGGTTAATGAGAAGGGTGGGGTCTTGGGAAAGTACAAGGTTGTATCAGTTGAGGCTGATGCTCAAAGCAGCCCTGACGTAGCCCTTAGCGAGGCTGAGAGGTTGATTTCCATTGAGCATGTACCTATAATCTCTGGTGTTTACTCTAGTTCCATCGCAGTTCCTCTTGCCCCCCGTTGTGAAAAGAACGATACTGTACTATTCGTCAACATCGCAATTTCTGACAAGGTACTTGAAGATAGGCACCAGCGGTACGTTTTCCGATATACAATCCCAGGTTCCCAGCTGGGGCCAACTGCTGTAGAGTTCTTAAAGGATGAATATAAAACCTTTGGCGTTGAGAGTTTCAAAGACCTTAGAGTAGCTGTCGTGTATGAGGATGGACCCTACGGGACTTCAACCAGCCGAGGGGTTGTGGATCGCCTTAACAAATACGGGATGAAGATCGTTTTTGATGAGGGGTACTCACATGACGCCAAGGACATGAGCTCATTAGTCACCAAGATTAAGGCGGCTAAACCAGACATCATTGACCACACTGGTTACTATCCTGATATCTCTCTCCTACTAAGACAGTCAAGAGAGCTTGGGCTGAAATGCCGTGCTTGGTTGGGAGGCTCGGGTGGATATTCTTATCTGGGAGCTATTGGGAAAGACATTGGGCCGAAACTAGTTCAATACTTGTGTAATGTAGAGGTAGCCCCCCCCGGCCTGCTCCCTGCGGAGTCGCTCCAACCGGGAGTGGCGGAACGGGCTGCTGAGCTTATAAAACGATGTAAGGAGAAATATGGTGCAGCGCCGACATGCCACCTTGGCGAGGGCTTTACTTCTAACTGGGTTCTATTAAACGAGGTTTTACCCAATGCCATCACCAAATATGGCTTTGTCCCCGGTGCAGGTAACAGTAAAAAGCAGGCAGAGGCACTGAGAAGTGCCTTTATGGACCTTGATATTCCTATGGGAGGAGATGTCTTGGGATTTGGACACAAATATGCTCCTCTTAGTGATAAATATGCCGGACAGAATATCTATTATGGGTGCCACGTAAGCCAGTGGTATGGTAACGCATGGCATATTATTTACCCTTCAGCTCTAAGGGGAAAAACCAAGATGTTCCTGCCTCTTCCATCAAACTCGGTATTTGGCAAATAATCGGACTAGTTGCGGAGAAAGGGGGAAAAAGATTACTACCCCCTTTCTCCCTTCCCAAAGTTAATTGAGAGTAGGGAGTTATGCTTGAAATAGGTTCTCTAAGTAAGTCTTTTGGCGGTTTGAATGCTCTTACAAATGTGTCAGTAAAAGTGAGCGAAGGAGACTTCGTTGGGTTAATCGGACCTAATGGGTCTGGAAAGACAACCTTCTTTAATGTCCTGACCGGCGTTCTTAGGCCGACTTCAGGAAGAATCACTTTCATGGGACATAACATCGCCAGACTTACTCCGGATGAGATTTGCAATTTGGGTATCGCCCGCACCTTCCAAATCCCAAGGCCATTCGGAACCATGAGCGTGATTGACAATGTAATGGCAGGAGCCTTGTTTGGCCGTAGTCGCTCAGCCAATTCTAGTCAAGAGGTGAGGCAAGAGGCATTAAGGTGTATGGATTTTGTAGGTCTTAAGGTAGACGAAGGAACTATGCCCGGTGAGTTGGGTGCGCCCGGACTGCGTAGATTGGAGATAGCTAGAGCATTGGCAACTCGACCAAAGCTTTTGTTATTAGACGAGGTAATAGGTGGTCTGAACCAAGAAGAGATTGAGGAGGCATCCTCAGTGTTAAAAAGCATCCGGGATGAATTAAAGATAACCCTCATCTGGGTAGAACACATAATGGCAGCGCTAATGAATGTTGTGGACCGTGTCGTTGTTTTAGATTACGGTGAGGTAATCGCTGAGGGAACACCTTTGCGAATCTCAAGAGATGAGAGGGTAATTGAGGCTTATTTGGGCGTAGAATAACCAGCAAGAGAAAGACAGGTTACGTTCAGTATGTTAAAGATTAAAGGACTAAGCGCTGGTTACGGTGAATTTGGGGTTTTGCACGACATTTCACTGGAAATGCCAGTAGGCGAAACTGTAGTGTTGGTGGGTCCAAACGGGGCTGGTAAGTCCACTCTGTTAAAGGTGATCTCAGGAGTGTTAACACCTACCGCAGGAGCAATATATCTTAATGGTCACCGCATAGATGGGAAGAAGCCGCATGAGGTTGTTGAAATGGGAATCTCTATTGTTCCAGAGGGGGGACGACTCTTTCCTGATCTCAGCGTCTACGATAATCTAAAGATGGGAGCATATTCCCCAAAGGCTCGGAAACAATTTAAGGTGATGCTTCAAGAGGTTGCTCGGCTTTTCCCTATTCTTAAAGAACGCCAAGGCCAGACAGCAGGCTTAATGAGCGGCGGAGAACGTCAGATGGTGGCTATTGCTCGCACTCTCATGTCTCAACCCAAGCTGATAATATTGGATGAACCTTCCGCAGGATTAGCCCCTAAAGTTGTTGCCAGTGTGTTTAAATTTGTGAGAGAAATTAAGGCCCAAGGCTATTCCATTTTAATGGTAGAACAAAATGCGAGACAAGCCCTTGAGCTAGCAGACCATGCTTATTTAATAGAGGCAGGCAGATTGCAGTTTCACGGTGAGAAAGAAGATTTTGTTAAAAACTCTCATATCAAAAGAGCATATTTGGGGATCTAAATGTTAATTGCAAGTGCAGTTATAAATGGTATCTTGTACGGGGGGGTTCTTGCCCTATTGGCTATAGGACTGAATCTAATGTTTGGAGTGCTTCAGATTGTCCACTTTGCTTATGGTCAATTAGTAATGGTTGGGCTTTATGTTATCTTCGTTTTAACCTTGTGGTGCCACATTCCCCTTGTTGTTTCTTGCTTGATTGCAATTGCAATAGTAGCTTTAGTTAATACTCTGACTCACTTGCTGGTAGTTCAACCGCTATTGAAAGCCCCGCTGATAAATCAGTTTCTAGCCCTAGCTGCTGTGGTGATAATCATGGAAAATCTCTGTCTGGCTGTGTTTGGTGCAACCTTTAAGGGGATTCCGGTTATTCTTCCCATTTTGCATATCGGCGAGCTTTATTTCGCAACCTCTAACCTGATTGCCTTTTTGGGTAGTCTGATAGTTGTAGGATCGCTTTATTTATTTCTAAATAAAACTTATGCCGGACTAGCTATACGAGCGGTAGCCCAAGATAAGGAAGTAGCAGAGTTTATGGGAGTCAACACAAAGATGGTGTATTTAACCACTATGGCTTTAGGTGGGGCTTTAGCTGGTATTGTTGCTGCCTTCTTTGTGCCCATTTATAGCTTCCATCCCCATTTTGGTGGACCTTTCACCCTTATAAGTTTTGTTGTCGTAGTGTTAGGTGGAATGGGTAATCTATTTGGCGGTTTTCTGGCTGCCTTTATTATTGGGGTTGTGGCATCAGTTGTTTCGGCTCTAACCAGTGCTGAAGTTGGAGCAATTGCCACCTACCTAATATTTCTAGTTGTTATCATAGTTCGCCCTCAAGGGCTTCTATGATTGGGGGCAAAAGCGTGAAAAAATCAGTTAAACTCTCAACAGGAACTCTCCTTGTTCTATTGATTTTGGCCATCTTGTTCCCGTTTGTGTCACCAAATCAATATTTAACCCACATTACGATTCTTGTCTTTGTTTGGTCTGCTATAGCGACGGCGTGGTCATACATGGGTCGTTTCGGATTGGTATCACTTTGTCATGGAGCCTTTTTAGGTATCCCGGCATACATTGCTGCTCTCCTGTTTAATTTTTACGGCTTGAGTCCATGGGTCGGAATGCTAGCCGGGCTTTTAGCAGTTGCCATCCTTGCTGGAGTTTCCGGCTATGCCTGTTTTAGGTTTGGTGTTACCGGTCATTACTTCGCTATTGCTACATTAGTAATAACAGAATTGGCTGCCTTAGTCATAATTGCTTTTCGAAATGTTACTGGAGGGCGGTTAGGTTTTACTATTAACCCGATAGAACCATCACCACTATACCAACAATTATTATATCTTCAATTCGACGGTAAAACTGGCTTCTACTACCTTGCTTTAGCGCTGTTATTGTTTTCTCTATATGTTTGGAAGAAAATTGACCAAAGTAAGGCTCAAAAAGCCCTCACGGCTATTGGAGACGATGAAGTGGCAGCCGCATGTATTGGCATACCCGTTGTTAAATACAAAACGGCTATAACCATCATAAGTGCTGTTGTAGCTGGCGTAAGTGGGGTAGTTTATGCCCAATACATGATGTATTTGAATCCAGTGACTATGGTCAGTATAACAGCATCCTTGGGGGTTGCCTTCAAGGCTATACTGGGAGGTATGTTCACCCTTTGGGGGCCAATGATTGGGACCATATTAATTATTTCGTTAGAAGAATATGTTAGGATATTTTTTGGGACAATGTATATAGGCTGGTCTTTGGTTGGCTATGGAATCGTAATCGTTCTTTTAATTATATTCTTGCCCAAAGGGTTTTATGGCACGCTAAAAGAGGTTTTTGATAAAAGAATGAGGCGTAAGTTGTAGGTCTGGGAGTAGTAAGGATGTTATGCTAGCTTTATGAGTTATTTTACGCCAACAGCATTTTGTCAGTGAATTACCCCGCCTAAAGGCGAAGCATCTAAAACAATTCTAACTGTTTGGTAACTATTCAGCACAATGTTCTTTCACATCCATAAATGCTGGGCACTTCCCTTGAAACAGCAGCCGCAAGGCATCTGACGCAGTGACGCCTTGTTTTCTGCACGTT
>CAYPSP010000093.1:0-5296 GCA_964413335.1 uncultured Dehalococcoidales bacterium | reverse complement strand
GCGATACTGGATTTGAACCAGTGACCTCTGCGATGTCAACGCAGCGCTCTAACCACTGAGCTAATCGCCCTAACTAAATGATTGTAGCAAACATGTTACTTATGGTCAATGAACAGGTTTGGTTGGTACTTAATTTATTTCGAAGCAAATACTTCCATTTTATTAGCACCATCCATATTCTCAAACTAGCATGAATTACAATAATGAAAGCTAAGAGATATATTAAAGCAACTACATTCCATCTACTAAGAAAGGATGACCGTTGTCTGGATATATAAGCTATGAGATACATATCGCAGTGTCGAAGTCAATATTTTCTAACTCTTTTGCTTTAACAACCAGTACTCAATACTGTCTGATAGAGCTAGCCAACAAGCCTCGATAAGGTTACTAGAACTACCTACCGTTTTCCAGTGCTCTTGCCCATCACTGGATTCGATTAGCACTCGAATCGTTGAAGCAGTACCAGCAGCCTCATCCAATATACGTACCTTGAAATCGGTTAATTCTACAGAAGTTAAATCAGGATAGAATTGCATCAAGGCTTTTCGTAAAGCCTGGTCGAGAGCATTTATTGGTCCGTCACCTTCAGCAGCAGTATGTTCTATTCTATCACCCACTTTCACCTTAATGATTGCTTCAGATAACAATTCTTTGCTATTTTTAATTCTAGGCTGACGACGATGTTTCTCAATTATTACCATTAGGTCAATTAATTCAAAAGGTGGTATATACTCAGCTTGTGCGCGATGGAGTAACAGGTCAAATGAAGCTTCAGCACTGCTATATTGAAATCCCTGGCTCTCTAACACTTTAATGTTACTTAGTATTTTCCCGATTTCTTTATTATCCGGGATAGGTAAATCACGCTCTTTTGCCTTATATAAAATATTCGATTTTCCTGAAAGCTCCGATATTATGACCCTCTGGTGATTGCCAACTAATTTGGGATCAATATGTTGGTAACTATCTTTGCATTTCATCAGAGCAGATACGTGAAGCCCTGCCTTATGTAAAAACGCCTCAGGTCCCACGTAAGGAAGAGTATTAACCTGAGGAAGATTAGCAAGTTCCGAAACATAACGAGAGATGTTGCTTAGACTGCCTAGCTGTTCATTACTAACACAATCAATGCCCATTTTTATTTTTAAATTTGGAATAATAGAACATAGATTAGCATTTCCACAACGTTCCCCGTAACCATTAATAGTCCCTTGTACCTGAGAAACTCCTGCTTGTACTGCAGCCAATGAGTTAGCTACAGCTAACTCCGCATCGTTATGTGCATGAATACCTATGGGAATAGACGTTGTTTGTTTAACCGCCTTAATAATATTGGCTACCTCCTCCGATAAAGCCCCCCCATTAGTATCACATGGTATTATACATTCAGCACCAGCTTCGCCAGCCGCGGATATGGTCTCAAGAGCATATTCTGGGTTAGCTTTATAACCATCAAAGAAATGTTCGGCATCAAAAAATACCCGCAGTCCATTCGCTCTAAGGTATTCGATTGTATCAGTAATCATATTGAGATTTTCAGTCAGGGTAGTTTCCAATACCTTAATTACTTGCTTATCCCAACTTTTTCCGACAATAGTAACTATTTCAGTTCCAGCATTGAGCAATGCCTTTAGTTGTGTGTCTTCATTTACGTTACAATGGCTATGCCTTGTGCTACCAAAAGCGACTACAATTGAATCTTCTAGATTTAAGTTTTTGACTCTTATAAAAAATTCAGCATCTTTGGAATTAGATCCAGGATAACCACCTTCAATAAAGCTGATACCCAATTTGTCTAATTTATTAACAATGTTTAGTTTATCTTCAATAGAGAAAGATATCCCTTCTTGTTGTGCTCCATCCCGTAACGTCGTATCGTAAATTTGCAATTTCATAGTATTGAATCTTCATGTCACTTATTTAGCTTTTGTATAATCAGGTTACCCATCTCCTCTGTCCCTACTTTTGTATCACCTTCTGCCCAGATATCGGGCGTTCTATAACCTTCATTTAAAGTAGCTTCAATGGCATCCTCTACTGCTTTAGCTTCTGCCATCAGGTTAAATGAATAACGAAGCATCATCGCTGCACTTAAGATAGTTGCAATAGGATTAGCAATGTTTTTCCCCGCAATATCCGGTGCAGTACCATGGACGGGCTCATACAACCCAAAGGTTTTTCCACTGGGTAACCCGGATAGACTAGCCGAGGGTAACATACCTAGTGAACCTGCTAGTACTGAAGCCTCATCTGTCAATATGTCTCCAAACACATTTGAAGTTACTATGACATCAAATTCTTTTGGATGCTGTAGTAATTGCATTGTACAGGCATCAATAAACACATGCCGCAGTTCAACATCAGGATAATTACTAGATATCTCAGTAACTATCTGCCTCCATAAACGTGATGATTCAAGAACATTAGCTTTATCAACTGATACCAGTTTTTTTGATCTACCGCGAGCTAGCTCAAATCCCATTCTCACTATCCGTTCAATTTCCTTTTCTGAATATGTCATTGTATCTACAGCTTGTCTACCAGAAGAACTACGCCATTGTTTCTTTGGTTGCCCAAAATACAGGCCCCCTGTTAATTCCCTAACCACAAGTAAATCAACATCTTTAACAATATTTGATTTTAAAGGAGTGGAGTCAACTAACGCAGGCGTAATCTTTACAGGGCGTAAATTGGCGAATAAAGATAATCTCTTTCTCAACTCCAAGATTCCATCCGTTGCCCTTACCTTTGCCTGAGGATTATCCCATTTTGGACCACCAACCGCACCAAATAACACAGCGTCACAGCTCTGGCACAATTCCAATGTCTCTTTTGGCAAAGCAAGTCCCAAGTTATCCACAGCAACACCACCTATTATCCCATCATGGAATTTGAATTTATGATTAAAACTTTTACCTAAAACCTCTAATATCTTTACTGATTCTGCAATAACATCAGGGCCAATACCATCACCAGGTAGAACTGCAATATTTAATTCCATTATTTACCTCTTAAATTGTTTTTAGTGTAGTTAATTAATCCGCCTGCATTAATTATATGTGCCATGAAATCTGGATATGGTTCAGCTAAGAATGTTTTATGTTGTGAAACATCATAAATTTTCCCATTAGTGATATCTATTTCCAGTTTGTTCCCTGCCTCTATTTCATTTGCAGCCTCACTACATTCTAAAAGGGGTAACCCAATATCAATGGCATTTCGGAAAAATATACGTGCAAAGCTTTTAGCGATTACGCAAGATACTCCAGAAGCTTTAATGGCCAGAGGTGCATGTTCTCTTGAGGAGCCACACCCAAAATTGCTTCCAGCAATAATAATATCACCCGGCTTCACATTGGTTATAAAAGAGTGGTCAATGTCCTCCATACAATGTTCAGCCAGTTCATCAGGGTCTGATACATTCAGATATCGAGCTGGAATTATCACATCAGTATTGACATCATTGCCATATTTATGAACTTTTCCTTTTAAGATCACTATATTACCTCCTCAGGGCCACAAATTCTCCCTACAATTGCACTAGCAGCACCTATCGCTGGACTTCCAAGATAAACTTCTGAGTCAGGGCTACCCATTCTACCAACAAAATTTCGATTAGTGGTAGACAAGCATCGTTCACCAGCAGCCAAAACGCCCATATAACCACCTAGACATGGTCCGCAAGTAGGCGTACTAACTACGGCACCAGCCTCTATAAATATCTCAATTAACCCTTCTTTCATCGCTTCCAAATAAACTTTTTGTGTGCCAGGAATGATTATGCACCTTAAATCAGGATTAACTTTATTATTTTTAAATAACTTCGCCGCTACTCTTAAATCATCCAGACGTCCGTTAGTGCAACTACCAATCACTACCTGGTCCAGTTTGATATTACCCACTTTACTTATCGCTTTTGTATTGGAAGGTAAATGAGGAAAAGCAACTTGAGGCTCAAGATTTGAGACATCAAACTCAATCTCTTTTATATACTCCGCATCTTCATCTGACTGAAACACTGAGTAGCTCTTATCGCTGTGTATTGCCATGTATTCTTTTGTTTTTCCATCCACCTGGAATAGCCCCGCTTTCGCTCCAGCTTCAATAGCCATATTAGACATAGTAAATCGTCCACTCATTGGAAGTTCCTTAACAGCATCACCAGTAAATTCCATGGCTGAGTAAAGAGCTCCATCTATGCCAATTTCACCAATTGTATATAGAATTAAATCTTTTCCACCAATCCATTTTGGCAGCTTGCCATTATAAATAAACTTTATTGTTGAGGGCACTTTCATCCATATCTCGCCTGTAGCCATGGCAATGGCTATATCAGTAGAACCCATTCCTGTAGCAAAAGCTCCTAAAGCTCCATAAGTACATGTATGAGAATCAGCCCCAATAATAACTTGGCCAGGTAATACAAACCCTTTCTCTGGTAAAAGTACATGTTCTATACCTGCTTCTTGTCCGACTTCAAAGTATATTATCTTTTTTTCTTTAGCAAACTCGCGCATCATCTTAGCTTGTTCAGCTGATTTTATATCTTTATTTGGACAAAAATGATCAGGAATCATAATAACCTTACTGGAGTCAAACACTTTGTTTACTCCAAGTTTTCTGAATGCATTAATCGCTAGAGGTGCAGTAATATCATTGGATAAAACTAAATCGACTTTACAATTAACAAACTCACCAGGTCTAACCTCTTTTTTGTTGCTATGATTCGCCAAAATTTTTTCGGCTAACGTTGCCATTGAATTCGCCTCCCTTTGTGTAATAGAGTTTACTATTTAACGGGTTTTAGGAATAATTAATACACCCACAGTAATTACCGTAGCCAGTACAGAAAGTAAGTACATCCCCACACCAACAGCCAAACCTATCGCTGCGGAAATCCAAATACATGCTGCGCTGGTTATTCCAGCTATTCCATCATTACGAATATCACGAAATATAACTCCTGCACCAATAAAACCAATTCCAGCTACCACCCCAGCCCCAATTCGTGATGCATCAAAGCTACTACCTGTATAACCATTAATTGAGATAATATTACATAGCGCAGCTCCCATTGTAATTATTATATGCGTTCGTACGCCGGCTACTTTACCAAATCGCTCACGTTCAAAACCTATTGCAGCACCTAAAACTGTAGCCAGTATTAAGCGCATTGCCATTTCCAGGGTTGGACTCAACTAGCGTCATCCCTATTAATATTTTTCTTGTCCAATAACCGGTTTAAAGCATTCATATATGCTTTAGCAGTAGCTACAATTATGTCAGTAGAAGC
>CAYPSP010000092.1:0-5298 GCA_964413335.1 uncultured Dehalococcoidales bacterium | reverse complement strand
GAAGTCGGCATTTGCCTGCTGAAAACCCGTCCTCATTGCATTCCCTTTGCCCTTCATGGTTTCAATAACAACTTCGGCGCCACTATCCCTGGCAAGTTGAGCGGTCATATCAGTGCTGTTATTGTCAACAACCAGAATCCTTACTGAATAGCCTCTTTCTTCAAGCTTTGCTTTAGGAATCTCAGCAATGACTTTGCCAATATGTTCCTCTTCATTAAGGGCCGGGAGTACTATACAAATTGTTTTACCCTGCATATATCCTCCCTTTCAGTGACCATGCTCTCAATCCTCAATGCACATCCAACCATAGATGCAGCGATAGCTCAGCCCCTGTGTCCTCCAGCACTAATTCGCCATCTCATATAGCATTAATATCGATTGCCCCGGAGTAAACTGAATCTCCTCCTCCAGCACTTCTTCAGCATTGACAGTAAACATTTCCTCTTTTATGACGTTTCCCTGTTGCAATACTTCCAGTCGATAGCTATGAGAGTTCGAACTTTTGTTATTCAAATTGACCTCTGCTGTTCCTTCAGCCTCATCCAGCTCAATATCGACAGAACAGCCGCTTTCAAGAGAACTTCTAAAATGATGGCCCTGCCTTAGCTTAGGATAAAACAGCAGGAACTCCAGTTTTTGCCCATAACCAGTTTGCAACGGCTCGTAAAAAAGATTGCCTTCCCATTTATCCTCATATCCTAATGATGTTATGTCAAGTACATTGCCATCAAGCTTCTCCCCTTCCCCTTCTCTCTTTTCCTCCCAAAGAATTATCCCAGCGGTTTCTCTGTCCAGTCCTTCAGCTTTTCCCTCACGACTCACTGCCTCATTACCTGCCCAAGTATCTACACCAATAATCTCCCCATCTAGGAGAACCTCTAGCCGGTAATCTGTTGTCTCCTGCTCGTGATTTACTACCCCCAGGATTATCTCTCCCCTCTCTCCAAGTTGCAACTCCGTAGTATAATTCGCTGCCTTTCCCTCTGTACCCAATATGTAAAATTCGCTGAACTTCTCCCCTGCTTTCGGAGTAACTATCACGTATCCCAGTGTTCCAACAGCTCCAATTATTGCCAGTACCAGTACTACCGACAGTATTTTATCAAATCCACTCTGGCCTTCCCACGAAAGGCGCTTGAAATGAAACGATACTTCAAACCTCTCTTCATCTTCCAAGCCCTCTCTCCGATACCATGCTATGCCACATAGTATTAAAATGAAACTTACAATCGATATAAGTACCGGATTCAGCCTGATTCCCCACGGTGTATAGTTCAACACCAGCCCGATAAGAGGAACCACTGCTATACTCAGGCCAAAACTCAACGCCACCCTCTCTACACTACCGAGGCTTTCCTTTCTGGTAAACAACGCTGCCAACAGAACATAGCCGGGAAAAAACAATATCAATGGTAAACCCAGTACAATACGTAACGCCCCACTGCTAAGTAGCACCACAGGAATTGTCAACAGGCTGATTAGTGCTATGACAACCAGGTCTTTTTCTTTGTTTATGTTCCTTCTCCTCTCCTTCTGTTCCCCAAAGTATATCAACAGAATATGTTGTTGTAACCTATCTAAGTGATTTTACAGCCATCTGTGTCTATTTTCTATGGTATCATCATCGCAATACGCCCTGAATTTGGCTCTTACGAGGAAATAGACTATAATTATCTACGAAGTAAATATAAATATACAGCGAGATTATTTAAAGATTGACATTACATTAACTCCTCAGTTTCCATCCATAAATCAGTCAAATTAAATCAATCCCCGTAAGGAATGGTAAGATAAAATGCAGTACGTACATCTATTCAGCGACAATTTCAATGACAAGCTACGGCTTGGCAACAAGGGGGCCAACCTGGTTACCATGACCAAAATTGGCCTTCCCATACCACCGGGATTTACTGTCTCCATTGATGCTTATAAACAATGGAGAGAAACCAAATTACTACCCGAGGATGAAATCAGGGAAGCACTTTCCACCCTTGAAGAAAAGATGGGCAGAAAACTGGGAGAGGGACTGGAAGTATCCGTCCGATCCTCCGCACCGGTATCCATGCCCGGCATGATGGATACCATTTTAAATATTGGTGATTACTCAAAAATGACCAGTGCCGTTAAAAGTATTTTTGAGTCCTGGGACAGTATGCGGGCGATTGAATACCGCCGCCTGAACAATATCAGTTCCACCTTTGGCACTTCCGCCGTTATACAGGCAATGGTCTATGGAAATAAAGATGATGATTCAGGCACCGGGGTTGTTTTTACCCGTAACCCCAGTACTGGAGCCAAAGGACTTTTCGGCGAGTATTTATCAAAGGCGCAGGGAGAAGACCTCGTTTCGGGAGCAAGGACACCCGAACCGATAGAGAAACTAAAGCAGGCGATGCCCTCTATCTATAAACAACTCGACGGCCTCGGCAAAAAGCTTGAGGGCTATTTCAGGGATATGCAGGATATCGAGTTCACCATCGAAGCAGGTAAGCTGTATCTCCTTCAGACAAGAAATGGAAAACGCAGTGGCTATGCAGCGGTGAAAATTGCCGTAGACATGGTTGAGGAGAATACCATAACCATGGAAGAGGCGATTATGCGGGTCACCGTCGCTGACATACGGGGAATGCTGCATAAACAGATTAAGAATCCATCCAAGTATAAAGTACTGGTAAAGGGACTCAATGCCGCACCGGGAGCCGTTGGCGGTAAAGTGGCCTTTGATATCACCGCTGTCCAGCAAATGACAAACAAAGGTCTTCACGTAATCCTGGTAAGAGCAGAAACCAGCCCCGATGATATTCAGGGGATCGCTGCTGCAGACGGCGTGTTCACCCAAAAAGGCGGCTTAACCTCTCATGCAGCTATTGTTACCAGGGCTATGGGCAAGCCCTGTATCTGTGGTGCAGAAAAAATCGAAATCAACTATGAACTGAAACAGTTCACCTTTGAAGAGCAGATAGTTAAAGAAGGGGATGATATTACTATTGATGGCAGCAGTGGGAATGTCTATATGGGCCTCTTGCCAGTGGAAAAGGTAGGACTTATTTCCGAACTTAACACACTGCTGGCATGGTGTAATGGATTTAAGCGACTTGGTATTCGCGCCAACGCAGACACCCCGGAAATGATTGCGCAAGCACAACAGTTTGGCGCTGAGGGAATCGGCCTTTGCCGTACAGAAAGGATGTTTAATGCTCCTGAACGCCTTTCCGTAATTCGTGAATTCATCCTTGCCAGAAATAAGAAGGAGCAAAGCAAAGCACTGGCTGAGCTGCAAATTTTACAAACAAAGGATTTCGGAGCACTTTTCAGGGAGCTAAACGGATTGCCTATTATTATCAGGCTTCTGGACCTGCCCCTGCATGAATTCCTTCCACACGAAGACAAGGTGCAGGACGCCCGCATACGCCAGCGAATCGCCGACCTCAGGGAAACCAATCCCATGCTGGGTCACAGAGGTGTTCGCCTCGCTGTCACAGTCCCTGAGCTATACCAGATGCAACTTAGTGCTATTCAACAAGCAATGAAAGACGTCCCGGCCAATGTATCCATTATGATCCCGCAGGTCATCACTGCAAAAGAAACGCTGCTTGTTAAAGATATGCTTAGAGGGATGAACCTGAAATTCGGGGTAATGATGGAGACTGTACGAGCCTGCATGAGAGCAGGACGACTGGCTGAAGTGGTGGATTTCTTCTCCTTCGGTACCAATGACCTGACACAGGCAACCTTCTCTTTCAGCAGGGAAGATGTGGAGAAAAAATTCCTCTCGTCGTACCTCAGAATTGGCATCCTGCGACATAACCCCTTCGAGATACTGGATATCAAGGGCGTTGGCCGTCTCATGGAGACAGCCCTGTTCTGGGCACGGCGTAGCAAGCCAAGCATTGAAGTCGGTGTTTGCGGTGAGCAGGCTGGAGAACCAAATTCTGTTTGCTATCTCCATAATATATTAGTTGATTATGTGAGTTGCAGTCCTTTCCGCATACCAACGGCCAAACTTGTTGCGGCACAGGCAGCCATCCGTGAACGGCGTAACAGTCCACTCCCTGAAGTGAGCGAATCAGTGGCGACGGCACCGGGGGTATAATAAATAACGTCTGAGCCAGGCAAGTATTCTTTGCTCAGGCCAGTTGTCGTTTTATCTCAGGGATAGCACCCGCGGCAGCCAGTTTTCCCTGCAGAACACACTCTGGGACTCGATGAAAATCACCCCAGCCAATGTGTTCGAGTTCTGGTTCGATAGTCACATTGGCTCCTATTAATTCGGAATTAAGCGCACGGCGGTTTACAATTTGCATCGTTCTCATCATCACATGAAGTATGCTTGGTTGCTTCATTTTCTCTCCGACATACTTGCTATACTCATGCTGCTGCAGTTGAGCATTCGGTGTCACATTCACCGCTATAATAAAATCCGCTCCCATTTCCCTTAGTACATCTGCAGGCATATTGTCTACTAATCCACCATCGACCAGGTATCTGCTTTCATTCCTCACTGCCTTGAGTATCACAGGGACAGAAATACTGGCCCTTACTGCTTTTCTTACCAATCCCTGCTTCATAATAACTTCCTCTCCACTATCAATATTGGTTGCTACACAGGCAAAAGGTATATGAAGCTCCTTGAATTCTGTATCACCCAGGATTTCCTTCAACATCTTTTCAATCTTCCGTCCGCGAATCAAACCAGTTCTGGACAGGGTTAAATCACCGAAGAGAGAGAGCCTCCTTGCACCCCAATACATTGCCAGGGATTCTAAAGTTACTACCTCTCACCGCTGCCTTTCTTCGCTGTGCATACACGGCCCCTATTAAAGCACCTATACTTGTTCCCGCAATCATATCAATATGGATGCCTTCTTTTTCAAGGACTTTCAGAACTCCGATATGGGCCAATCCCCTGGCACCACCACCACTCAAGGCCAGTCCAATCTTCCTCTTACCCCCTCTCGTGTCCGTGGAAATATCCTTTTTCTCATACTGAAATACTTCTTCCAACGTAACATTGAAAACCCTGCTAATTCTGAAAGCAAGCTCAACGGAAGGCATGTATTCGTTTTGTTCAATGGCAATAATGGTCTGCTGTCTGCATCCAACGAGACTGGCCAATTCCTGTTCTGACATCCCCCCTTGCCTCAATCGCAGTTCCCTAATATGGTTTCTCATCTAATTTCTCTTTAATAATTCCCTTATTCCCTGTATAAAGATATCATAGCAACTGCATAGACTGAAAACCCAGTAATATCTCCCCTGTTTTTTTTCTTGCTTTTTCCATGAGGTACTGGACTACAT
>CAYPSP010000091.1:2602-5308 GCA_964413335.1 uncultured Dehalococcoidales bacterium | reverse complement strand
ATGGTTCATCGAGCTACGGTGCGGCGATGGATCAAGGATGGCAAACTGTCCGCACTTAAGTTACCCAGCGGACATTATCGAATTGCGCTTGTGGATTACAGGGACTTCCTCGAGAGGTGGCATATACCTGTCGAGGACTGGCTCTTTGAGTCCAAATCTATAAAGAAAGGAGGTAAACAGTAATGGCAGTACAAACTTCAATGGCGCCTTCAGGACTGGCAGAGGTTCTCGACCGTATCCTGGATAAGGGTATTGTGATCGATGCCTGGGTCAGGGTCTCGCTACTCGGCTTGGAGCTCCTCACGATTGAGGCTCGCGTGGTCATCGCCGGTGTCGATACATACCTGAAGTATGCAGAAGCAGTTGGGCTTACCGCTACAGCGGAGTAAGACCAAAATGAGGGGGATTTTGCCAGGGTGCCCTTGTCTCAAATAAGCGTGCTTTGCCAAAATCGTGCCTCTCAGTGGAGTTAAGCATAAGATGGATAAACTAATTTTAGACATTGTCAACAGTTATGAAAACAGAGTCTCCATGGTAGAAGAGTTGGTTACCGGAGAATATTACAGCACGACGACTCTCGATGCGAGTTTAGCTGCATTGGCAGATGAGAGGACAAGGTTAAAGGCCAGCTTACAAGAGATACTAACCAGGAATTCTTCTCTCCGTCGTAAGGACTTTAGCACTCTGATGGAGAGGATTACTTCTGAATTTAAAGAGATCAAAAGCGAACTAGAGGAAGAAGGAGAATCTGTTAGAGAGGGGCTTAAGAGATATCTAGGCGAGCAGAAGCAGTCGGTAACCTCTTTAAGGCAACAACTAGTCGACTTTGCCTGCGAGAAAGTAGGCAGGGATGCTGTTGAAGCAACAATGACCATGGTTAAAACTGCGTACCGGGAGAGAGGCCAGGAAATGTCTGCCACGCTCCGTAACTTCCAGTTGCGCCTCGAGTCCTTTCAGGCAGAGCAGGAGGAAGTAAACCACAAGCTGCAAAGACTGGAGGAGAGAGGCGAATCTTTGAGGCTGGAAGACCTGAGGCAGCTTGAAGCAACCAAGGATGGTCAAGAGCGAAGAGCCGAAAGAAAGTTACGGCAACAGAAAGTGGAAAGGCTACTGGCTCACTTCAAGGAGCAGCGGCAGTGAGGCAGCCGCCAGTAGCGGTGGTAAGAATTCACTAAAGGAGAAACAACATGGGAATCGCGTCAGACATGAGGGACCTGGCTCAAGAAATTGCCTCCTCTCACGAGGATAGAACGAAGACAGTCGCGAAGGTGAAGGAAGAGACGAGTCAGATGATAAAGGGCTTCCAAGCCTCCCGTGAGGAACTAAAGGTTGAATTAAAGGAGCTTTCGGCTGCCTGGCAAGGGTTAACGGCGGCAAAAGCAAAGAAAAGTATGGAGGACAAAAAATGGGAATCATCGCAGAAGGAATGAAGGATATAGTTCAGGACATTGTCTCTTCTCGGGAAGTGAGGGTGTCTGAGGTTAAGGGGCTAAAGAAAGAAGCCAGCGAAACGCTTGGTTCTTTCAAGGCTTCTCATAAGAAGATGGGAGCCGAGGTTAAAGCCATGCGGAGTGGTTTTCAAAGCTCGCGTAAGGAGATGGGTGCCCAATTGCGGAGAGAATTGGCTGATGACAAGGCGAAGATGGTAGTCGAGGTTAAAGCCATGCGGAGAAAATTGGCTGATGACAAGGCGAAGATGGGAGCCGAAGTCCACGCTATGCTCAATGACTTTCAGAGAGAACACAATCAGATGGGTGCACAACTACGGAAAGAGCTAGCCGATTATGACCGAGGAATAAAGAGCGAAGTTAAAGGCATAATGAACAATTTGGCTCAAGGTTCCGCCGCTCGGAAATCCGAAGTCCACGCTATGCTCAATGACTTCCAGGGAGAACACAATCAGATGGGTGCACAGCTACGGAAAGAGCTAGCCGGTGAAGTGGCGGGAATGCGGCAAGAGACCAAGGCAGACCTGGGGGAAGCCCGAACCGCCTGGCAGGAGCTAACTAGTGGGGTAAAGAAAGCCGCAGTGAAGGCAACGCCGGAGGAAAGTAGTGCGCCAGTGGAGAAAGCTGCGCCAGTGGAGAAAGCTGCGCCAGTGGAGAAAGCTGCGCCAGTGGAGGAGGGAACTCCTGACCTGGAAGCAAAATTGCTGGCGGTTATCAGCGAGCACCCTGAGGGAATAACCCTGACAGCGATAGCCGAGAGCCTGGGTGTTGCTCCTGTCGTCTTCGGACGGACAGCAAAGAGGCTCCTTGACGAAGAGAGAGTGCGCAAGGAAGGCAAGGCTTACTTTCCTGCGCCTGCTAAATAGGAGGTTGCCGTATGGAAAGGAAATCGCCGGGCTATATCAAGCTCATGGCTCATAGCAGAAATAGTTCTAACATACCAAGGGCGGCACGTGATGTTAGAACTGCCAGTTCATTGTTCATGACCAGGGAGGAGCGAGAGTCTGTCGAGTCGGCTATGGACTACAGGGCACTGGGGCCGGAGGCAATGAGGGAGAAGGATAAATTTACTCGTCAGGATTCGGTGCTGGAGAAGTTCGAGAAAACATACTTTAAGGCAAGAGAAAAGCTCGCAGCGACGATAAACAAAAACAAGGCTATGATGGATTTGAGACACGAACTGCAACAGAGACGCCGAACGGGAAAAGAGCCTGCCTCACCAGCATCCAACAGTGGAGAGGTGAAACCACCTGTAGGC
>CAYPSP010000091.1:0-2502 GCA_964413335.1 uncultured Dehalococcoidales bacterium | reverse complement strand
AAAAGAGCCTGCCTCACCAGCATCCAACAGTGGAGAGGTGAAACCACCTGTAGGCAGCAGAAGCCGTTCTAACCATATCCGTTTTAACCATGTGGAACTGAAATATTAAGGGAGTCAGACCTGGTCTTTCTCAGACCAGGTAGGAGGAAAGAAAAATGAATAGTCAAATCGATGTGGTTGTCCCTCGGCAGAGGGAGGATTTTGTGGAAACGCCCCATATAAGGGAGATAGCTTACCGATCTATTGATTACATTAAGGCTGGCTTCCCGGTCCATTTAAGCGGACCGTCCGGGGTCGGGAAAACTACCCTGGCTCTGCACATTGCCTCTCGGCTAGAACGCCCGGTGGTGCTAATTTGTGGAGACCATGAATTTGGTACGTCTGACCTGGTTGGTAGAGTTTCTGGCTACCATAAGAAATATGTGAGGGATAACTTCATCCGCTCGGTGCTGAAGACCGACGAGAACATGACCTCAAGCTGGGTGGATAACCGGCTTACCAACGCCTGCCAGTACGGACTTGTTTTAATCTATGACGAGTTCACCAGGTCACGGCCGGAAGCAAATAACGTCCTGCTTTCGGTGCTTGAAGAGAGAATCCTTCCTCTCCCCGCTAGCAGTGGCCATGGGAGTTACATGAAAGTGCACCCCGACTTCGCTGCTATATTCACCTCTAATCCAGAGGAGTATGCCGGGGTCTACAAAAGCCAGGATGCCCTTCGGGACCGCATGGTGACCATTGAGGTGGGCAATTTCGACGAGGAAACTGAAATCGCTATCACCCAGGTAAAGTCCGAGGTTTCCGCTGAGGACGCCCGGCGCATCGTCGGCCTGGTAAGGAAGGTCAGAGAGGCCAAAGCAAACAAACTCACCCCAACGGTTCGGGCTTGCATTATAATGGGCAAGGTTTTAAAATTGAGAGAGGAGACAGTACTCGGGAGTAATCACATTTTCGGGCAAACCTGTCTTGATATTTTGATGCCTGAGGTTCCTCTAGAGGAAAGGGAGGCAGTGAGACTGGTGATGGACGATGCCCTTGCTGTCTACTAACTAGTGAAAGGAGGCGTTGCATGTCTGGCAAAGAAGAGGACAAAAATAAGGAAGAGGATAAGGTCAATATTGATTTCGGCGCTGGAAAGATAAGTTTCGGCGGTCTATTCAAGGGACTGGGTAACCTGATTGACCTGGCGGACAAGTTGAAAGAGGAAGGGGTTGAGAGAAGAGGCGATATTAAAGGTTTGCCCAGGGGAGCTATGGGGGTGTATGGCTTGAGCGTCAGGACTCTCGGCGGTAAGCCCGTAATTGAGCGGTTTGGCAATATAAAAGAAACAGCCAAGGGGCCAGTGGTAGAGGAGGTTCGAGAACCAATCGTGGATGTTTTCGATGAAGAAGACCATATTCTGGTTATTGCTGAACTTCCTGGAGTATCTGAAGACAAAATCAAAATTGAACTGACCGGGGATATTTTGAATATTACCGCTTCCGATACGGACAAGAAATACGCCAAGGAGATTCTACTCCCAGGTAAAATAAAGGCCCAGTCGCCAAAGACTACATATAAGAATGGCATACTGGAAATCAAGCTTGAGAAAGAACAGTAGCCAGAAGGATTTAACAACCCATGAGTACAGATATCAAATCGCTGACGCTTCGTGTTGGTGAAGCGAAACCGAAGGATGTGGGAAGGGGTATTGCCCGAATTGACCCGCAGGACCTGGAAAGGCTGGGCGCCCGCGTGGGAGATGTCATCCAGATTGAAGGCAAGCGAAAGACAGTCGCCAAGGTTATGCCTGCCTATCCCGAGGACCGGGGCAAGTCCCTCATCCAGATGGACGGACTTTTGCGAGGTAGTGCCCAGGTGTCACTGGATGAAAAAGTAAATGTGCAGAAAACCAGCTTCTTGCCAGCTGATAAGCTAGTATTGAGTCCCCTCACTCTGACCAGGTCAATCAGACGGGAGAGAGATACCAGATACATCGGTACCCTGCTCGACGGTCTGGCGTTGGTGGAGGGGGATACCATACGAGCCAATCTTTTCGGTACCCGTAGCCAGGATTTCACAGTTGTAAGCACTGTACCCAAGAAAGCGGTGCTGGTGCATTCCAGAACGAAAATCGAGGTTGCCGAAAAGGGCGAGGCCACGACCAAGGTTTTCAAGGTCTCCTATGAGGACATTGGCGGACTTGGCAAGGAATTGCAACGGGTCCGGGAGATGATTGAGCTTCCCCTGAAATACACTCAGGTATTTGAACGGTTAGGTATAGACCCGCCAAAGGGGGTGCTTCTCCACGGTCCTCCCGGCTGCGGCAAGACCTTAATCGCTCGCGCTGTCGCCAATGAGACGGCGGCTTATTTTACTCACATCACCGGGCCGGAGATTATGGGAAAGTTTTACGGTGAGAGTGAAGCCCGCCTCAGGGCCGTTTTTGAAGAGGCTAAAGCCCATGCGCCGGCTATTCTCTTCATCGACGAAATCGACTCCATTGCCCCGAAGAGAGAGGAA
>CAYPSP010000090.1:0-5338 GCA_964413335.1 uncultured Dehalococcoidales bacterium | reverse complement strand
TGGTTGAAGGGTGAAGGTCTACGCAGTTAGATAACTGCGGGTAGAGGAGGGAGAAGGTATTGATATTTGTGAGCGCTGCCGTGTATATAAAAGATGGGGTGATGAAAAACCAACAGAGGTAAGGCTGCAAGGCAAGGGAATTAAGGCTACTGATATACAGCGAAGAAGGCAATGTTCGATGGGGATGGCTAAGGCTAATTGCCAGTTCTGTTTCTTCCATTGCCGCGGTGGTTGTGTTTACCACGAGGTGAAAAAGAAAATGGAGAGTGGATGGTCAAAGGATGAAATAGATAAATGGATGGGCCATGAAACTGTCCAATACCGTCGCTCCTGGCATGCTGTTATGCTGATGAATGTTAATAATATAAAAGAGACTACCAACACAGGTGTATTTCAAGAGTCAGATTCTATTAAGTCAGGGTGTGAATTGCAATCTGCACCTTTATTATTATCGTAATAAGGCGTTTGTTAAAAAGTATGTTTTGCTATGCTTAGGCTAATTCTGGTTATGGATTTAAAGAGCTACTAGAAAATAAGAGGTGTGGATTTACCACCCACACTTCGTTTATAATGTAAAAACGAAGTGTAATAATGAACTCAGCCATATAGTTCTGGTTCGAAGGAGGAAGCATAATATGGAAGCAATAGATGCACAGGAGGGTCCAATAAGGCGTGGAGGTGTAGGATATGCAGGTAGAATATTTATGCAAATACAGAAAGAAATTGACAAGACAGCGGGACAAACTGGTGCGCTTATTCGTGTACTTCAACAAGCACAAGGTTTAATCGGATACCTTCCGGCACCTATTATTAAAACTATATCCAGAGATTTGAAAGTTCCTCTTAGTGAGGTGTACGGGATTATTAGTTTTTACCATTTTTTTACTATGGTGCCTAAAGGGAGGCATGTTATCCAGGTCTGTATGGGTACCAGTTGTTATGTCAAAGGTGGAAAAAAAATACTCGATGCCTTGAGAAAGGCCTGGGGACTTAAACCTGAAGGGATTACTGATGATGGGAGATTCTCTCTTGAGACAATCAGGTGCTTGGGTGCATGTGGTTTATCTCCTGTGATGGCAGTCGATGCGGATATCCATGGTAAGGTAAAAGTAAGCCAATTAAACGATATCCTCGATCAATATAAATAGGAGATAAAAAGATAAATGGAAAGGATATCATCTATAGAAAAATTGCAGGAATTGAAAACCTCCGTTATTCCAAGATTCAGTGTTAGGGAAGAGAAGGATTTAAATAAAATAAAAAGTGCTTCTGAAATCAACATTAGAATTTGTCAGGGTAGCAGTTGTGTTGCGTCAGGTGCAGGGAAGGTAACAAAGACTTTTCAAGATATCATAAAAGAAAAGGAACTAGAAGGAAAAGTCAAGATAATAAAAACTATTGGAACTGGATGCCATGGCCTTTGTGAAATGGGGCCTATAGTTCTGATTAACCCTGGAGATACTCTCTATACCAGGGTAAAAGCAGAAGATGTAGCAGAAATTATGGAGCGGCATATATTGAATGGTGAACTCGTAGAAAGGCTTCTCTATCATGATGCAGTTAGTGGAAAGCCAATTTCTACTTATGGTGAAATAACATTCTATTTGCACCAAGAGAGAAGAATACTACACAATAATGGTTTTATTAATCCCTGGAGCATTGAGGAGTATATAGGCAGGGGTGGATATGAAGCACTAGCCAAAGTATTAACTAGCATGACTCCGGATGTTGTATTAGATGAAGTGAAAAAAGCAGGTTTAAGAGGGAGAGGGGGAGCTGGCTTTCCTACGGCTGTAAAATGGGGATTTGTTCGCAATGCTCTCAGTGAGGAGAAGTATGTAGTATGCAATGGGGATGAAGGGGACCCGGGGGCATACATGAACCGCTCTGTACTCGAAGGCAACCCGCATTCTATAATTGAAGGAATGGCAATAGGAGCTTTTGCTATAGGTAATGTGCATCAGGGGTATGCTTATGTTCGTGCTGAATATCCTTTGGCAATTGAGACTTTAGAACATGCTATTGCTCAAGCATATGAATATGGTTTACTAGGGAAAAACATTCTTGGTAGTGGATTTGATTTTACAATTGATATATTTCCTGGTGCCGGGGCTTTTGTTTGTGGTGAAGAAACAGCTCTGTTAGCTTCTATAGAAGGAAAGAGAGGAAATCCTCGACAGAGACCCCCTTTTCCCGCGAATATGGGGGGGGGGCTTTATGGCAAACCTACAACTATAAATAATGTAGAAACATGGTCTAATATCCCTCAGATCATATTTAATGGAGCAGAATGGTTTGCTGGAGTTGGTACAGAAAAAAGCAAAGGAACGAAAACATTCAGTCTTGTTGGAAAGATAAACAATACTGGATTGGTTGAAGTCCCTTTGGGGACGACTTTAGGAGACCTGGTGTTTAATATTGGAGGTGGGATACCGAACGGCAAGAAATTCAAGGCTGTTCAACTTGGGGGACCGTCAGGTGGAGTTATACCCATCGAGTATCTTAACACTCCTCTTGACTATGAATCAGTTACAGCATTGGGAGCGATTATGGGCTCTGGTGGGGTTGTCGTTATGGATGAAGATAGCTGCATGGTAGATGTAGCGAAATTCTTCCTTGAATTCACCAAAGACGAATCCTGTGGCAAATGCATACCTTGTCGGACTGGTATTCCTGAGATGCTGCAGATACTTGATAAGATAAGCAGGGGGGAGGCAGTCTTAGAGGACCTGGATACCTTGCAAGAACTTGCTGAAATGATTTCCTCTACTTCTCTGTGTGGCCTTGGGCAAACAAGCCCAAATCCAGTCCTATCAACACTGCGACATTTCCGTGAAGAATATGAAGCACACATAATTGACAAGAAATGTCCCGCTGCCGTGTGCCAGGGGCTTTTTAAGTCTCCCTGTCAGCATACCTGTCCTGTTGAACTGGATATTCCTGGATATGTCAGCTTGATTAAAGAAGGGAAATTCGTAGAGGCTTATTGCTTGATTAAGCAACGGAATCCATTACCTGCCATATGTGGAAGGGTGTGCCATCATCCTTGTGAGTTCAAATGTAACCGTGCTCAGGTTGATGAGCCTTTAGCTATTAGAGACCTTAAGAGGTTCGTTGCTGATTATGCTTACAACCTGGGAGTAAAATATACTCCTAAGGTAAAGGAAAAGAGAGAAGAAAGAATAGCGATTATCGGAGCAGGTCCAGCAGGCCTATCTGCTGCTTGGGACCTTGCAATAGCAGGATACCCTGTTACGGTGTTTGAAGCTCTACCAGTAGCTGGTGGAATGCTGGCGGTGGGTATTCCTGAGTATCGTTTGCCCAAAGATGTACTACAAAAAGAGATCAAGGACATAGAAAATCTAGGTGTTGCTATCAGGTTAAATACAGCTATTGACGATATTGAGTCTTTGTTTAAGGATGACTATAAAGCTGTTTTTATTGCGGCGGGTGCTCATAAAGGAGTAAAGGCTGGTATTCCAGGTGAAGAATGCGAAGGGGTATATGACGCAATTGAATTTCTTAAGGATATAAATATGGGTAAAGAAGTAAATATGGGGAAACGAGTAGCGGTTATCGGTGGTGGTAACTCTGCAATCGATTCTGCTCGGGTGGCCTTAAGAAAGGGAGCTGAAGTAGTAGAGGTGTTTTATCGGCGCGAGAAGAAGGATATGCCAGCTTTGAGCGAAGAAGTAATAGCTGCTGAGGAGGAAGGCATTGTATTTCACTTTCTGACTGTGCCAACTGAAGTTTTGGGAAGAGATGGAAAAGTTTGCGGCCTCAAGTTAACTAAAATGGAACTAAAAGAGTTTGATCGGAGTGGTAGAAGAACTCCCTATCTCGTAGAAAACTCTGAAAATGAAGTTACAGTAGATACAGTGATTGAGGCTATTGGTCAAAGGTCTGATATATCGTTTATAAAAAATAATGAGGTCGAGACAAGAAGAGGAGGAGCAATAGTGGTAGACAAGAGAACGCTGGCTACTACAAAAGAAGGTGTTTTTGCGGGAGGAGACATAGCAAGTGGGCCTCAAACAGTAATAGAAGCTATCTCTGCAGGGCAGAGGGCAGCCTCTTCTATCAGAAGATATCTACAGGGAAAAGAACTCTCACCATTAATAAAGCGTATTGAAGAATATGAGCCGATAGCAGTTTCTTCGATTCCGCCTACTGATGAAGAAATGAAAGTAAAAGCTAGGATTACTGCTGCTGAAATCTCTATTAGTAGAAGAAAAAAATCTTTTAGAGAAGCAAAGTTGGCCTATACCCCAGAAGAGGCTATAGCAGAGGCATCTAGATGTCTAAGGTGTGATCTTGAAGTCGAGGAGTGATAAGCAATGAGTGAAATAAACCTAACAATTAATGGCCGGCAGGTTAAAGGGAACGAAGGTGATACTGTTTTAGAAATATGCCAGGCTAATGGTATTGATGTACCTACTCTTTGTCATCTAAAGGGATTAAGCGATGTTGGTGCTTGTCGGTTGTGTATAGTAGAAATTGAAAAAGAGAGAAGACCAGTCCCTTCTTGCACATACCCTGCTCGAGATGGACTAGTAATTAGAACAGACACTGAAAAGCTAGAGAAATATCGGCGACAAATCTTGGAACTTATTTTTACTGAGCGTAACCATTTTTGTATGTTTTGTGAACAGAGTGGAGATTGCGAATTGCAGAAACTGGCTTATCGTTATCAGATGGATAATGTACGATATCCTCATCTTTTCCCTTCTTTACCTGTGGACTCTATCAGTGAGTATTTGGTAATCGACCATAATCGCTGTGTCCTTTGTGGCCGATGTATCAGAGCATGTGATGAAATAGCGGCTAGCCGCACACTGGATTTCTCCCAGCGGGGCTGGAAAACAGTGATTTCTGCTGATCTTGAACAGCCATTGGGAGAGTCATCATGCCTTTCGTGTGGTGCCTGTATCCAGGCATGTCCCACAGGCGCTATATTCAGCAAACTAAGCATATATAAGGGTAAAACTGATGAATGCGAACAGATAACGGCTATTTGCCCTGCCTGTGGTGTAGGCTGTGAGCTGAATGTACTGGTAAAAGACAATAACATAGTGAAGATAGAAGCGCCAGATTTAATGGCTTCTAAAGGTGCTTTATGCAGGAAAGGTCGTTTGGATTTACTTAAGCAAACACCACCAAGGATTACATCTCCCATGATACGAAACAGTGAAGGCAAATTGGAGAGATGTACTATAGATGAAGCAGTGAAAGTGATTGTAGAAAAGATGGTAGAGGCAAATGGTGACTTTGCCGGGATTATTTCAACGAGGCTTCCCAATGAGACAGTTACTTCATTCCAAAAACTATTTCAAGAAGT
>CAYPSP010000089.1:0-5549 GCA_964413335.1 uncultured Dehalococcoidales bacterium | reverse complement strand
ATCTCTGTGCCAGCCGGCAGTCATTTACCACTGACCCTGGATATGGCTACCAGTGTGGTGGCAGGTGGTAAGCTGTCGCTGGCGCGTGATAAAGGACAGGACATACCGGTAGGCTGGGCAATTGATGGTGAAGGTGAACCAACGACGAAACCTTTCGTCGGCGCGGTATTGTTGCCGATGGCTGGACCCAAAGGCTCCGGGCTAGCGATGATGTTTGAGTGTCTCAGCAGCGTCATGGTGGGGAACCCCCTGCTTGTGCCCTTCTTGTCTGGTGAAAGACCACGAAACCATCATGTTCAAAACAGCATCGTTGCAGCTATTGATATCAGCACCTTCACCGACCTGGGTACCTATAAGAAAAACATAGACCAACTTATCGAGAGAGAAAAAGCACTGCCGAAAGCTGCTGGAATTCAGGAAATAATGGTTCCTGGTGAGCCAGAGAACAGGGTTTTCAAAGAACGTTCCAAGAATGGAATTCCACTGCCTGGCGGTACGGTTAAAAACCTGAGGGAGATAGCCAGCAGGCTTGAGTTGACAGCTCCCTGTTAAGCCATTTTTAAAATTGTGACAGCTCATCATGGCTATCGAATATTACAAAAAAAGGAGCAGATAAGTGAAGGCAATAGCGATTGTAGGCAGTCCGCGGAAGGGTGGGAATACCGAGGTATTTGCTGGGCATGCGCTAAGGGCGATTGCGGAAGAGGGAATAGATACCGAGCTGGTAAGGTTAGCGGGAGTTGACATAAGGCCGTGCAATGCCTGTATGGCCTGTGATAAAGAGGAGACCTGTCCAATAAAGGATGATTTACTACCTATATATCATAAGATGAAGGCGGCTGATGCTATAATACTGGCATCGCCCGTGTATTTCGGCTCTGCAACGGCCCTTATAAAGGCGTTGATGGAAAGGACCGGCTATATTGCCTTACACAATGGCAGAGTATTTGCAGGGAAGGTTGGTGGGGCTATGGTGGTTGCCCGCAGGGCAGGAAAGAGCTTTACTTTTGCGCAGATGAATCTCTGGTTTCAACCGCTGGGATTTTTTAGCCCTGGCTCTACATACTGGAATATCGCCATTGCGCGTAATAAGGGTGAGGTGGAGAAGGATGAGGAGGGGATGCGCACCGCATGGAACTTCGGCAAGAATATGGCTTTTCTGTTAAACAAGTTAAAGGCATAGTGACAAATGATGACACAAGGACGGACTAAAATAAAATGGGGATACGGAACGAAATAACGGGGATGTTGCACGAATATACAGGGATAATACATAAAAATGAGTGGATAATAGCCAACTTAGAAGGATGGCTAAAAAACTAAGAAAAATTTAAAGAAAATATTGGTGTTGTATGAGCTGTAGCGAAAAGAGAAAAATGATTGAATAAAGGCTCCGGGATTCCTAGACAGGGTGAAGGTGACTTGCCACCGCAAGGGAAAAAAGGTAGAGGTGCCCATAGAACTGAGATAATGGGCAAGGCCCCTGTTTGGGGGTTGCTTGCCCGTTTTTCAGGACCAGCCATCGTTTCCATGGTGGTGGCAGCCAGTTATAATCTGGTGGATGCCATTTTCGTAGGTCGTCTTGGTCCTGAAGCACTTGGCGCCCTGGCAATTGCCTTCCCGGTGATGATGATATTCATGGCGATAGTCATGGGAGCGGCGATGGGGGCTACATCCTTCATATCGCGCTGTTTTGGTGCAGGGGAACATGAAAAAGTGGACAGAGCTGCCGGTACAGCCATGGGGCTGGCTATTATGATAGGCCTTCTCATGACTGCTATCTGTCTGCCTAATATAGAGGGATTGCTTCGCATCTTTGGCGCTACCGGGTCTGTGCTGCCACTGGCAAAGGAATACATGTCTATTCTGGCTGCCTGCGCTGTGGTGATGTCCGTTGGCCTGGTCATGGGGAACATGGTGAGAGCGGAGGGCAGTCCTATGTTATCAGGTGCGGCCATGATTGCATCGGCGGTGACCAATATCGTTCTCGACCCGATACTTATCTTTGGACTGGGGCCGGCACCAGAAATGGGAATTGCTGGAGCAGCTATAGCAACTGTAATAGGGCGAGGCGTTGGTGTGGTGATAATACTCGTCCATTTTATCTCTGGCAGAACACAATACAGATTTAAGCCCCGGTATTTTTTACCTGCACCTGAACTGGTGGCTAATTTTTACAAGACGGGCTTTGCCTCGACCGTACGAATCAGCGGTATGTCGCTGGTTATTGGCATGGCTAACACGATAGCAGTCTCCTTTGGAGTTATCCCTCTAGCTGTATTGGGTGTTGTTTTTCGGTTGGCTCGTTTTATTTTTATGCCGACAATGGGGCTTGGACAGGGGATGCTTCCGCTGGTGGGCTATAATTTTGGTGCAAAGCAGAAAGAGCGCGTCGGCGAAATCGTTATCAAGACAGGAATGCTGTCTCTGGGATGGGGATTGCTGTGCTGGTCGTGTCTCATGCTATTTCCTGCGAAAATAATGGCTGTTTTTAACAGCGACCCGCAATTTCTCGTTGTCGGAGCACCAGCTCTCAGGTTATTTACCATGTTCTTATTCGCTGCGCAGTTACAGAGAGTCGCCAGCTTCTTTTTCCAGGGAATAGGCAAGGGAAGGGCTGCATTAGTATTGGCATCTGCCCGACCGGTCATTTTTCTGATACCTGCGTTGCTGATATTGCCGCGACTGTTCGGGTTGAGCGGTCTATGGGCTGCTTTCCCGGTGGCTGATGCGCTGTCGATAGTGTTGACCATTGTCTGGACTATTCATGAATTTAACAAGCAGGGTATCCACATCCGCCTTCGCTACAACTAGTGGGGTATATACTCTGAGACCCTCTCCCTTACAGGAAGAGGGAATTCAGAAAGGAAAGGCAGGAATAATAGTCCTCTTTTCATTCGCTGTTGTTGACAGCATCATCTTAAGCGGTTAGATTTATTATATTATGAGTGAGCTAAAGAAAGTAAACATCTACATAGATGGTGCCTGCAGCGGCAATCCTGGTCCTGGTGGTTATGGCATAGTTTTAGAATATAATGGGAAAAAGGTGGAGAAATCGGGAGGATTCAGTAATACCACCAACAACCGCATGGAGATTATGGCGGCAATAGTTGCCCTGGAATCGTTGACAGAGAAATGTTCAGTGAGAATATTTAGCGATTCGCAGTATCTTGTCAATGCGATGACGAAAGGATGGGTACAGCGATGGAAGGCGAATGGCTGGATGCGTAATCGGAAGGAGAAAGCTATAAACCCTGACCTCTGGGAAAGGATGTTAAAGTTATGTGACAGCCATGAAGTGGAGTTCAACTGGATAAGGGGACATGAAGGACATGAGGAGAATGAGCGCTGCGACCAGCTTGCCAAGACGGCTGCCGCGAGGACAGGATTACCTGTTGATACAGGTTACAGACAGTCAGTACCTACTGCGAGAAATTCAAAGTGAACTCTGGTTTATTTGCATGGAATAAGGTCAACCATATTTGATATCGGAGGATAGTAATTATGAATATACTGGCTATAGTTGGTAGTCCGAGGCCAAAAGGAAATACCAATTACCTGGTGGATAAAGCGCTCGAAGAGGCGGCAAAGAGTGGACTGCAGACAGAGAAAATCATACTGAGTCAATATGACATAAGGCCCTGCCTGGGACATGATAATTGTGCTACCTTAAAAAAATGTACCCAGGAAGATGATGCCCCCTGGATTCTGGAGCGATTCTGCGAAGCGGATGCGGTGATACTGGCAACGCCGGTTTACTGGTACAACGTAACAGCTCAGATGAAGACCTTTATCGACCGTAACTATTTTCTCTATAAGCATGATATACAGCCGCGTGCAAAGGTGGTTGGCATTATCATTCCAGCGGAGATGGAAGGTATAGAAGACACACTGAATACGCTCAGGAAATTTGCTGAGTGGACCTTTCCAATAGCGAAGAATAGGATTATCAGTGTGACTGGCTATGCCAACAAGATGGGCGAGGCAGAAGCGAATACGTCACTGGTAAATGATGCTATTACGCTTGGGTGTGATATAGCTGATATCTTGCTGGAGGATGGTAAAAGTTAGCCAGGGCTTGCTTCGGGAAGAACCTTTAGTCGCTGGTGCTCCCTCGAGAATGACAATACAGAAGTTGCTCCTTCCCTCTCTTTAACTTTTTGCTTCTAATTTATTATCTTCCATATCCTTCTCGCTCAATCGTTCCTTTTCCCTACCTTTGGTCTTTTATCGTGTCATAATAAACAAGATAGTACAATCATATAGTTAAGAAAAGGGTATTAATGTCAGTGATATAACATATAAACGGAAGATATAGAGATATTACAAACTAATAGGACTATTAGTCCATTGACAAGTACATGATAGTGCTCTAAAATGCTGATGTTATGGAAAAACTACTGAATAGTGCGCAATTAGCCGAATACCTCAATATAAAAACTGTAACGGTTCAACGTAAAGCCGCGAGGGGAGAAATTCCATCTATCAAAATTGGTAACCGCTTTCGATTCGATAAGCAGCAGATTAAGGATTGGCTTCAGCAGAATGCGAATAGGGAACAAGCAAATATTCTGGTTATTGATGACGAACCGATAATAGGGCAACTAATCGATAGTATTTTAAAAGGAAAAAACTGCCAGGTAACGACTACTGTTAGCAGCCTTGAGGCTTTGAAACTCGTAGCCAGTAGTCACTTTGATTTAATATTTCTGGACGTTGCTACGGTGGAACTCAACGGGTTTGAGGTTTTCAGCCGTATAAGGGAGATGGGCAAAAATGTACCGATTGCTATCGTCACCGGTTATCCTGATAGCGACTTGTGCAGAAAAGTTATGGAACTTAGCCCTTTTATTGTAATAAGTAAGCCTTTTCAGGCTGGCGAAATACTATCAACCGTTCGCAGCGCAGTACAGGGGAGGGTTGATTAATAAATGAAAAAACTGACCGAATCTTATCGGGTTTTTTTAACCGTTGAGACCACCGCTGAAAGTGAAATAATCATAAAGCGTAACCGGAGGCCTTGAAGATGAAGGACGAAACAAAGACTAAAGAGGAGCTCATAAAAGAGTTACAGCAGTTCCGCAGACAAGTTACCAGGCTGGAGAAAGCAGAACACGAGTGGAAAGGGGGTGAGGGGTCAGGTCTCATGGCGAAGATGCTGGACCAGTCCACGGATGGCTTCATGTTGCATGACACGGAAGGTAACTTATTATATGCGAACGAAGTGGTTTTGAAGGAGAGAGGATACACTCGTGAAGAGTTCCTGAAGATGAATGTAAGGGACCTGGTAACTGCCAGGCAGTATAGTAAAGTAAAGAAATGGTGGCAGGATTCGGGAGGTGAAAAAAGCCGAACTGAAGAAGTTGAAATTCATCGTAAGGATGGGACACGGTTTCAGGTAGAGGTCAAGACTTCGAAGGATAATTATGGAGGAAAGACATATATTCTGTGCGCAACGCGTGACATCACCGAGCGGAAGAAAGCAGAGGAAGAACTGATCGAGAGTGAAGCGAAATTCAGAGAGTTGGCTGAATTATTACCGGAAGCTA
>CAYPSP010000088.1:0-5579 GCA_964413335.1 uncultured Dehalococcoidales bacterium | reverse complement strand
CTTCGCCATCTCATAAATATTTCTCAGCCCGACGATATTATTTTTCAGTATTGACTCCCACGGTGCATCATCATGCGGATTCCCTGCCAGGTGAATTAATACCTCTATCTTCCCCATACGATTGAAAACATTTTCCAGATTTTTCAAATCAGCTATATCAGCCTGAAAATAATTATCCATGTCCAGTTTCCGTCTGCCAAGACCAAGAATACTATATTGGGAACCAAGTGCTCTTTTTAGAATGGTGCCGATTATTCCTTCAGACCCGGTAATAAGTGCAGTCTGCTTCATTTGTGTTAAAATTCCTTCCCTGGATATTTTAAGCTGTTTACCTGTAAGCCTATATTCGTACCTTTGTTTTGTCAATCACTTGTTATAGAGGGATGATATCCCTTATAATCATGATTTAAATAGCTCCAGTGAAAAAACAAACTATAATTGTAATAATTAGCCTGATAAGTATTCTAATCCTGCTTTTGCCTGCAGGCTGTGAACGTAATTACAATCCGACAGAGGGGGATGCGCAGTGGAATTTACAATCTTTCGAGCCAATTATCATATCAGGAGAAGGAAAAGCAAAATCTGACCCATTCCAGATTCCCAATAGACAGTGGGTAATTGACTGGTCATATACATCTGACACCCCTGATATAGCAATCTTCAACGTCTTTATCTATCTGAACCGGCAGATACAATATTATGTTGCAGAAATCAAGCCAACGACGGAAACAAGCGGCTCACAGGAAATTCATTTCGGGCCAGGTGAATATTTTATTGAAATATATCCTTATAATATTAATAGCTGGGAATTGATTATTAAGCCCGCATAAGTAAGTTTATGCTGGTTACTGATAACCGAAAATAAACATGATTTAAGTTAAAGGAGGAATATACAAATGTCAGATCATTCCCTATTATCACAGGCAGTAATCGAAGGCAAAGGGGACCAAACAGCAGGATTAGCCACCGCTGTGCTTAATTCGGGAACCAAGCCCCAGGACATTATCTCGCAGATACTACAACCGGCAATGAACACGGTAGGAGAGAAATTTTCAAGCGGAGAGTTTTTCCTTCCTGACATGTTGTTGGCAGCAAGAGCGATGAACAACGCCCTGGCAATACTGAAGCCATTACTTGCCGATTCAGAGATGCCAACGCTCGGGAAGGTAATTATTGGCACAGTGAAGGGAGATATTCATGACATCGGTAAAAATATTGTAGCTACATTCATGAGAGGAGTGGGATTTGAGGTAATCGATCTTGGTGAGGATATTACTGACGAAAAATTTGTGGAAGCCGTAAAAGAGAACAATGCTGACATCTTGGGACTCTGCGCAATGCTTACCACAACCATGCCTTCTATAGGCACCGTAATAAAAGCGTTAGAGGCTGCTGGTATACGTTCAAGCATCAAAGTAATAGTGGGAGGGGCTCCAGTAACTAAAGATTTTGCAGACCACATCGGAGCAGATGCTTATGCCCATGATGGAGGCAAGGCAGCCAGGGTCTGCAAAGAACTATTGGCAGCCAAGGGAGCAGGCTAATGGCCATAACGCAGAGACAGCGGCTCCTGGCAGCGGCACATGGTGAGAAATTAGAAAAACTGCCTTTTGGAGCACGAATTGACCTGTGGTACAACTACAACACTGCACATGGTACTCTGCCTGAGAAATATAAGGGCTGGGAGCAAACGGCCATCATCCATGACCAGGGTGCTGGTGCTCAGTCACGCTTTCATACCGTGGTGAAAGATAAGTACGATGGCGTGGAGGTAATAGAAAAGAACAATCCGCCATACGTTGAGACTGAATATATTACCTCCATCGGCTCGGTATCACGGAGGACACTTTTCACTACTGCAGAGGGCCCCTGGATTGGCTACGATACCGAAAAAATGTTCAAGAGCGAAAAGGACTACCCTGTAATCGAGTATATCCTTCAACATACAACCCCGGTGCTTGACCCTGACTTTGACAAGGCACGAAGCGCAGTAGGAGAAGATGGTATCATGATGACAGGGGCAGGACGAGCGTCTCCTGCACAACGTATCATGCGGGACCTGATGGGTTTTGATAAATTCTTCTACGAACTGACCGACCATCCCACAAAAGTAGAAAGTCTGTTCGAGGTTATGAAGGACATGGTAAGACGGCAACATGAGCTGGCGATAGAATCAGACCTGGAAATATATTATATTGGCAGCAACTGGAGCGATGATGTCCATACCCCGGTTTTCAGGAAGTTTTTTATTCCCTGGTTCCAGGAAATAACTGAATTCCTCCATTCCCATAACAAACTGACTATGTCACATATTGATGGAGAGAACAGGCGGTTACTACCATTTTTAAAGGAGACCGGTATAGACATATGGGAGGCCTGGACTCCTGTCCCTATGACTTCAGTCACTAACAAAGAACTCAGAGAGGCAGTAGGGGATAAGGGAGTAATCTGGGGAGGGATTCCTTCTATCTTGTTTGAACCCAACTACAGCGACAAGCAGTTTGACCAGTATGTTATCAACATGTTCAAAGAGATAGCGCCTGGCTATAACTACATAGTAGGAATGGGTGATAACCTTCCTTTCGACGGAGACATAGAGCGATTAGGCAGGATTGTTGAGCTAATCGATGAATACGGCAAGTTCCCCATCTCTGTTTAATACCAGAGGCAGGTAACAACACAGGCGATAGTCCAGTTGGCTATCGCCTGTAATCCTGTAATTATTACTATGATTAACACCCCCCAGCATTACCATGGCAGATTAAACCAGTCTTTGTACAACAATTTTTCTTATTAAAAGATATGCAAAAATAAAATACCCACCTAAAGTGCGCATTAGCCCGAGGACTAAGAGGTGAGGCGAGGTGAGATTGTTAATTAGAATATATACGCCAGCTTCTTAATAACGCCAAATTTTTATTTATTATCTATTGATACCCCTCAACTACTTATATCCATAAAGTCAAAACGGACCCTCTCTATAATCAGCCTTTAAGCTGCGTGTACTTGCGGTAATTTCCCCTGACCAGTTCGGCGGGGTACTTAGCTTTATTTTTCTCAATTTTTTCTACGATAGCCTGTGACAGATCTATACCCAGTGTATTGCCCATGTTCAAGCAGAGTATCATTACGTCAGCCAGTTCCTCCTTTATCCGCAATAGCTTATGTTCGTCCTTCGCCATTTTCTCCACTTCGCTCTGCCCCATCCATTGGAATAACTCCATCAATTCCGATGCCTCTATGGCAATCGAGATAGCCAGGTCCTTGGGATTATGATACTTATTCCAATCCCTCTCGTCGACGAAATCCTGCGCCAACTGTTTCAACTTTGAAACATCAGTCTTGCTATCGAAAACATCCGTTAAGTTACTCATAATATACTGCTCCTGCTCAATTAATAACTGCCTGCCTTGCCCAACAAGAAATACCTCCCGCTAATCATAGTTTAACACAGCAATACTGTCGTTTCTGCCAGCAATGGCTATCTGAACTCTATTTGACATATTTATTGATTCATGGCATTATCACTATTATTATGATAATGGTGATAATTTATTAATGGCTATGAGAATTTCCACGAAGGGTCGTTACGGGACACGGGCGATGCTCGACCTGGCGCTTCATTACAGTAATACCCCTATACTGGTAAAAGACATCGCCAGAAGACAGGGCATCTCCGAGCGATACCTGGAACAATTACTCCTATCACTCAAAGTAGCAGGCTTTGTAAAAGCTATTAGAGGGTCGCATGGTGGATTCATCCTGTCCAAGCCGCCAGCACAGATAAAACTCGACTCAATTATTAATGCCATGGAAGGGTCCATAGCCCCAGTCGACTGTGTTGATTCTCCCGACTTATACCCAAAAGCCTCTTGCTGCGCCATGCATGATATCTGGATTGAGGTGGGGGAAGCTATGGAGAAAGTATTGGAGTCAATAACCCTGGAAGAGCTGGTAGAACGACAAACTAAGAAAGAAGAACTGTGCAATGCATAATACCGGCAACTATGAATTCCTGTCCGCTGATTAAATTGATTCCAAGAGTTACAAGCAATAAATTACAGGAACAGAATTTTTAATAATATGGAAGGAGAAAAACATAATGAGAGAGAAGGTAGAAACGGCTCTAGACAATATCCGCCCCACTTTACAGGCAGACGGAGGTGATGTCGAGTTAGTTGACGTCAGCGACGATGGCATCGTCAAGCTACGACTCAAGGGAGCTTGTGGCAGCTGCCCTATGGCAAAGATGACCTTGAAATTTGGCATTGAAGAAGTACTAAGGGAAAGAATTCCGGAGATAAAAGAAATCATAGCTGTCTAGTCAGGCAACCTTACTAACTTGTTGTTCCCCAATAAATGGAGTACGACAAGTTAATCAATATGAAAAAACAGGACTAACAAAGATGCTTAGCAAGTATGAATCGCAAAGATATGCAAGGCAAATTGCCATAGCTGGCTTCGGTGAAGATGGACAGCATAAATTAAAAAACGCCAGGGTGGTGATTGCTGGAGCCGGCGGGCTTGGCTCGCCCATTGCTATTTATCATGCTGCTGCTGGCGTAGGTAAGATACGGTTAATAGACCATGATAGCCTGGACCTTGGTAACCTGAACAGGCAGATTTTATACCACGAAGAAAATATAGGAGAGCCCAAGGTCACTTCAGCACGAGCGAATCTTAAATCATTCAATTCAGCAATCGAAATAGAGGCCATCCATAAGACCATAATGGAGAATAATGTCTTTGAGTTAGTAGGCGACTTTGACTTGATAGTTGATGCCATGGATAATTTTCCTGCCAGGCGGTTGCTTAACAGGGTCGCTATTAGCAGAGGTATTCCCTTTTTTCATGGAGCAATACACGGTTTTGAAGGAACAGCTACATCAATAATCCCAGGGTTAACTCCCTGTCTGGCCTGCCTTTACAAACAGGATCCCCAGCAGAAAAACCCCCCAGTGGTCGGGGTTGCTCCTGCAGTTATAGGTAGCATCCAGGCTACCGAAGTTATCAAGTACATCGTTGGTATTGGAGAACTGCTCACAAACAGACTGTTGATATACGATGGACTAAGCCTCGAGTTCATGGAACTGGCAATAGCCAGAGACCCTGATTGTCAAGAATGTAAACATTTAAGGAGCAAGTAAAGATGAGCGCAACCATGAGAATCATCCCATCACTGAGAAAATTCACCGGAGGAAAAGCAGAAGTCCAGGTCTCAGGAACAACCGTAGTTGAGTGTATCGAAGACCTGGAGACACAATTCCCTGGAATCAAACATCAAATCTTCGAGGACGATGGAAAATTAAGGAGTTGTTTCGATGTATACGTGAACTCCCCGGATAGCTTTAAATTTGAGCGCTTGGCTATGCCCGTTAAAGAAGGCGGCGTACTTGCTATCATTCCTGTATTCGGCGGGGGATAAAAGCCAGGGAGTAAAGATATACCATGGCGAGCTTTATGGCCATCACCCCCACTCCACTTTTTCAGCGTTAATCAGCCAATACCCCATGGACTAAGAATATAATCCCTGCTTCTTCTATACTAAAAACATCTATAAGATACCTTCTACAATCTTG
>CAYPSP010000087.1:1172-5646 GCA_964413335.1 uncultured Dehalococcoidales bacterium | reverse complement strand
TATCAACATTCTGTCCCTGGATACCCGTTTTTAAAGCAGTTATCTTAGTTTCTATATCTTGTTTCATATCAGCAGGTATTTTTTCATCATTTTCACGTAATGTTTTTTCAGCGGTGTAAACTAAACTATCTGCAGAATTACGTGTTTCAGCCTCTTCCTTTCTTTTGCCATCTTCATCTGCAAAACCCTCAGCTTCACGCTGCATTTTTTCTACTTCTTCTTTGCTCAGTCCGCTTGATGCTGTTATTGTAATTTTTTGCTCTTTCCCAGTACCTTTATCTCTGGCACTTACATTTATTATCCCGTTAGCGTCAATATCAAAAGTTACTTCAATTTGAGGCAAACCACGTTGAGCAGGTAAAATTCCATCAAGCATAAAACGACCTAGAGTACGATTATCTGCAGCCATTGACCGCTCTCCCTGAAGCACATGTATTTCTACACTAGGTTGATTATCACTAGCAGTACTGAATATTTGGCTTTTCGAGGTAGGAATAGTAGTGTTCTTAGAAATAAGAGGTGTAGATACACTACCCAAAGTCTCAATACCAAGCGTAAGCGGAGTAACATCAAGTAACAATACATCGCTTACATCACCTTTAAGAACACCAGCTTGTATTGCAGCACCTAGAGCTACCGCCTCATCAGGGTTAACCCCTTTAGCAGGTTCTCTTCCAAAGAATTGTCTAAGAGTATCCTGTACCTTAGGCATTCTGGTTTGACCACCTACCAATACTACATCATCGATGTCTGCCACCGTAAGACCAGCATCACTAAGTGCTTGTCGGCAAGGACCAAGGGTTCTTTCAATAAGATCAGTAGATAGCTGTTCTAATTTAGCACGGCTAAGTGTCATACTAAGATGTTTAGGTCCTGAAGCATCAGCGGTGACAAAAGGAAGATTAATTTCTGTTTGTGTTACTGTTGAAAGTTCTTTTTTAGCTTTTTCAGATGCATCCTTTATTCGTTGTAGTGCCATTTTATCCTGTTTAAGGTCTATACCTGATTCTTTCTTAAATTCAGTACACAGCCAGTCCATGACTTTCTGGTCAATGTCATCACCCCCAAGGTGAGTATCTCCATTGGTCGATTTAACCTGAAAAGTACCCCCACCTAATTCCAGAATTGATATATCAAAAGTGCCACCACCAAGGTCATAAACAGCGATAGTTTCATCTTTTTTCTTGTCCATTCCATATGCTAATGAAGACGCGGTAGGTTCGTTTATTATTCGAAGAACATTTAGGCCTGCTATCGTCCCGGCATCTTTAGTAGCTTGCCTCTGACTATCATTAAAATATGCTGGAACAGTAATTACTGCTTCACTGATTTTTTCACCAAGATACGCTTCAGCATCGGCTTTTAATTTCTGCAATATCATAGCTGATACTTCCTGGGGACTATATTCCTTTCCTCCCAAAATTACACGGCAGTCACCGTTTTGTGCTTCAGTAACTTTATAGGGAAGCCGCTTGATATCATACTGTACAGAATCTTCTTTAAACTTCAATCCAATTAGACGTTTAATACTATAAATTGTATTTTCAGGGTTTACTACCGCCTGTCTCTTTGCTAATTCTCCAGCCATCCTCTCACCAGGTTTATTAATAGCTACTACAGAAGGTATTAAATTCCCTCCTTCCGCACTAGGAATAATCTTGGGTTCCCCTCCTTGCATTACTGCAACGGCACTAAGCGTTGTGCCTAAATCAATTCCTATCGCTTTGCTCATGTTGTTCCTCCTTCTCCTCTTTGCCCCTACCAACAATAACTAAACTAGGTCGGAGCACTGTATATTTTAATAAATATCCCTTCCGAATTACATCGATAACAATTCCATCTTGTCCTTCCTTACACATTACTGCCTCATGTTTTTTAGGATCAAATTCCTGTCCTTTAGCGTCAATCTCCTTTAACTCCTGAGCTTCCAGTAACGCTAGTAATTTATGATAAATAAGTTTTACTCCTTTAATCCATTCAGCATAGTTGCCTTTTCCTGGTGTTTTATCTAACGCCATAACCATATCATCAAGAACTGTTAGCAGTTCTTTAACTAAAGCACTATTAGCAAACTTAATTGCGTCATTTTTAACCTCTACAACCCATTTCTTATAATTGTCAAATTCTGCTTGACTTCTTTGCCAATTTCCTAAATATTTTTCGGATTTATCTTTTTCCTCAGCTAGTTCCTTTTTTAGAGTCGCTAATTCATTCAAATAATTAGAATCGTCTATTGTAATACCATCCATATTTTCTGTCTCTTCCAATAGCATTCTCCCTATGTGTTATATATAATCAACTATAGATCTACTTAGTAATGAAGAAAGAACATTAACAGAGTTAATAACTTTCCCATAGTCAATTCTCTTGGGTCCAATAACTCCAATGATACCTTTAGATTTATTATCAACACCATATTCACTAATAATTAAACTTAAATCTTGCCAACTCTCGTCTTCGTTTTCTCTGCCTATTATTACTTTTGTTCCACCTGGTACAACCCTATAAGAAAGAACATTTTCCCACCACTTATTTCCTTCAAGCAATTCAAGTAAACTTAGTATTTTCTCATTTACAGTAAACTCAGGTTGGCTAAACATTAGATGTAACCCTTCTAGATAGGGTTTATTGCATTCATTTTTATCTTCATAGTTAATCATATCTACTATAAATGAAGTTATTTCCTTTTCATTTGGGGGTAAGTCTATTGCCGTTTCAGTTATCTCACTACTGGTCATATCTTTGTAGATAGCGTTTAATTTATTGGAAATAATCGTTAACTCATCTTGATTAATTCTTTGTTGAAACGGTAATATTTTTTTTCCTACTTTTGCTTCATGTAGTACTAAAACCAATAAGGCTACAAAATCCTCTATTGCCACTAAATCTATATGTTTGAATCTACATGGAAGTGCTTTTGGTGATGTGATTATTGCTACATTGTGAACAAGGTGAGCAAGGAAAATGGCGATATTCTGTACCCATTGCTCTGTCTCCCTTTCTTTTTTTGGAAACAGCTGTTTAAGTTGATGTTTTTCATTTAAGGATAGTTTATCCTTAGTTTCTAAAGATTCAACATAATAACGATAAGCTTTGTCTGTTGGTATAGCACCGGCAGAGAGATGAGACCTGATTATATACTCCTCTTCTGCCAGGTCGGCAATGTCATTACGTACAGTTGCAGGGCTTACCTGTAAGTCAGAATTGTATGCAACAGCTTTTGATGCAATAGGTATTGCTGTAGATATATATGCATTTACTATTATCTGTAAAATAATTTCTTTTCTTTTAGTTAAGGCCATTTAGCACTCTCCATGCTCGACTGCTAATTAGGCATAATCTAACATTATCGTTACGGTATGTCAAAGAACTAACTATTTAAATTGCGACATTGTTAATTAACTATAAGAAATATTTCTCGCTTCTTATAGCGTCCCAATATGTTACCCACAGAGATATCCGTGTCAAATAATTCTAAATCTGATGATGTTATAATGAGTAAAGAAAGCAAATTAATTGGAGGATATTAACAACCATGGATGAACTAAAGATATTTACAGGTAACGCCCATCCTATTTTGGCAAAATCTATTTGTGATTATCTGGGCATTCCATTAGGAAAAGCCGATGTTTTTCAATTCTCTAATGAGAATATATTTGTACGAATTCTAGAAAACGTTCGCCAGCGAGATGTATTCGTTGTTCAACCCATTTGCTCTCCGGTTAATCAGAATCTAGTCGAGCTTCTTATTATGATTGATGCTTTCAAGAGAGCGTCAGCGGGACGAATTACAGCAGTTATTCCTTATTATGGATATGGGCGTACTGATAAAAAGGACCAACCCCGTGTGCCTATTACAGGCCGTTTAGTTGCTGATTTGCTTACAACTGCAGGAGCAAACAGATTGCTGACTATTGATTTACATGCACCACAAATTCAAGGATTCTTTAATATACCAGTTGACGAATTGACTGTACTACCAATACTTACACAGTATTATAAGAAAAAAGCTATGGATAAATTGGTAGTTGTTGCCACCGATGTTGGTATTTCAAAAAGAGCCCGTGACGTAGCCTCAAAGATGAATGTGCCTCTGGCTATTATAGAGAAGAGACGCGTTGGAAACAGTGAATCAATAGAAACTCTTGATATTATTGGTGATGTTAATGGAATGCGTGTACTTACAATTGATGATGAAATTGACACTGCCGGTTCTTTAACAGGCGCTGTTAATACTCTATTGGATCATGGAGCTATTGAAGTTTATTCTTGTTGCACGCACCCTGTATTTTCGGGCCCTGCTTTTAAAAACATCAAAGACTCTGCTGTAAAAGAAGTGGTCGTTACTAATACGATCCCCGTCAACAATAATAAAAAAGTAGATAAACTCGTTGTTCTGCCCATTGCTTCTTTACTGGGAGAAGCAATACACCGTATACATACAGGGTTATCTATTGGTGCCATGTTTGAGTAA
>CAYPSP010000087.1:0-1072 GCA_964413335.1 uncultured Dehalococcoidales bacterium | reverse complement strand
TGGTTTTCTGGCCTGTTTGACTCGAATGAAAAACAACTTAAGCGAATTCAACCTCTGGTAGTTAAAATAAACTCTTTAGAATCTGAATTTAGTAAACTCACCGATGATGAACTTCGTAACAAAACCGTACTATTTAAAAACCGTCTTAATGAGGGCGAAAGCCTGGACGATTTACTCCCTGAAGCTTATGCCGCAGTTAGAGAAGCTGCAAAACGCACTATTAAACAAAGACATTATGACGTTCAACTCATAGGTGGCATAGTACTTCACCAAGCGAAAATAGCTGAAATGAAAACTGGTGAAGGGAAGACTCTGGTAGCAACTCTACCACTGTACCTTAACTCACTTTCAGGAAAAGGCTGTCATTTGGTTACGGTTAATGACTATCTAGCCAAACGTGATTGTTATTGGATGGGACCTATCTATAATATGCTGGGAGTGAGTGTATCCTGTATCAATGCACGGCAGGATACAGGTAATCCTTTTCCTTCATATATATACGATTCCGACTATGATTCTGGTGATCCAAAATGGAAGCACCTACGTTCTATTATCCCTCCTTCTAACCAACCACAAAAGGCTCGCCGTGAAGCTTACGAAGCAGATATTACCTATGGTACCAATAATGAATTTGCCTTTGATTATCTCAGAGATAATATGATTTTAGATCAGTCTCAAGGTGTTCACCGTCCCCTAAATTACGCGATCGTAGACGAAGTAGATAATATTCTCATAGATGAAGCTCGTACTCCACTCATCATTAGTGGAGTTGCTGATGAAGCCACTCAAAAATACTACACATTTGCCCGGTTGTCTTCTCGCCTCAAAGCCAACGAAGATTACACTATCGATGAAAAAACGCGTAAAACGATACTAACTGAGATCGGTAACTCTAGAGTGGAAGACATGCTAAGAAAAGCTGGCCTGCTTAAATCCCCAAATCTATATGATCCTTCAAATCATTTACTTACCCAATATATTGAAAGCGCTATTAAGGCACGCACACTTTTCAGGAAAGATCGGGATTATGTAGTCAAAGATGGTCAAGTTATCATTGTTGACGAATTTACCG
>CAYPSP010000086.1:0-5674 GCA_964413335.1 uncultured Dehalococcoidales bacterium | reverse complement strand
AAAACCAGATGATGAAGCTATGCACAGATGTACTAATACCACTTGTCCTTCTCAATCCCTCGAAAGAATAAAGCATTTCGTGAGCCGTGGTGCTATGGGTATAGATGGCATAGGTGATAGTTTATGCCAGGCATTATTTGAAGCTGGCCTGGTAGAAGACGTTGCGGACTTGTATCAACTTAGCAGAGAACAGCTTTTAAGTCTGGAAAAAATGGCAGATAAAGGCGTAGCAAATGTGCTTAATTCAATTGAAAGAAGCAAGGATAAACCTCTGGCAAGGGTAATATTTGCTTTGGGGATTTTTCATGTTGGGGATGAATATGCAGAATTGTTAGCAAAGGAATTTTGTAGTATTGATGATTTAGTTAACGTCAGCAAAGAGAAACTACTGAATATACCCTCAATTGGGCCTAAGATTGCTGATAGTGTGATTACATTCTTTAAGCAAGAGGGAAATATAAATATAATCAGAAAGTTACGTAAAGCTAAAGTACGGTTGGAAAAAGAAGGTAATGAGGTTAATTATTCTAAGGAATTATCTCTGATTGGATTGGAGTTTGTGATAACAGGAAAACTAGAGTCTTCAACGCGCTATGAAGCGGAAACTAAGGTACGAGTCCTTGGGGGAAAAACGGCCTCAGATGTGACGAAGCGTACCTCGTATGTGGTGGTTGGCACCAGTCCTGGCTCTAAATTAGCCAAAGCTCAGAGGTTGGGAGTAAAGACGATTGGCGAAACTGAATTTTTAAAATTATTGACTCAACATAACTAGATTTTTTAAAGTTCTGCTAAGGTACCCTTGAAACGTTTGATATAATAATCAGGCAGTTCTGTGAAGTCAAAGAACTTTGCTTCCTCTACCTCGTCGCCTGGAATTGGATTGCCTTCCTCTTGTAGTTTTACCAAGTATATTATTAGCAGCATGTCTCCATAAATTTCTTTGTCATGTAACCTTGTTGCACCAATTAGTTTAATTATTTTTCCCGACATCCCTGTTTCCTCTTTTAGTTCTCTCAAGCAGGCTTCTTCTGGTGTTTCTCCTATCTCAATAAATCCTGCTGGAGCAGCCCATGTCCCCTTTTGGGGAGCTAGCCCTCTTTTAATTAAAAGGAATTTTTTATTACGTACTGCGATTGCTGTTGCTACAGGCAAAGGATTCTTATAGTCAATGAAGTTACAGGAAGGACAAAAATTTCTCTTTCTCCCGCTAATAAGTTTTACCTTGAGTTGTGTTGCACATATTGGACAGTAATTGTATTCTTTCATAATTTCATCGAAAGGATAACTTGTTTTAGAATATAATATATCATGCAAGAGTATTGATGCTAGTGAAGTTGATTGTTGGTTTGGGTAATCCTGGTAAAATGTATGCTGGTAATCGCCACAACGTTGGATTTAAATGTCTCAATTATCTTGCCAGCTTTCATTCAATACGATTTGCAAAGCGAAAATGCCAGGCAAGAATTGGTGTTGGTAAGCTAAAGGGCCAGGATATATTGCTTGCTAAACCGGAAACCTTTATCAATCTTAGTGGTATTTCTGTAGATTGTCTTATGGATAAATATGGAATTTCACGAAAGGATCTTTTGGTTATTTGTGATGATATGAATTTACCTCTGGGAAAGATTCGGTTACGTCAAATTGGTGGCACGGGAGGGCATAATGGGATGCGATCCATTATTTCTGCTTTGGGAAGTGAAGATTTTATACGGATTAGAGTTGGGATTGGGCATCCTCGAGAGGAAATATTTGGCGCTGACCACGATGTTATCGTAAATTATGTACTTAGTGACTTTCTCGCGCAGGAGGAAGAGGAGGTTGAAACCGTGGTTATTAGAGTAGCCGAGGCTATTGATTGTTGCCTTACAAAGGGTATAGAGACAGCGATGAATAGCTTTAATTGAGGATTATGTTATGAGAAAATAGCGACAGAATAGAGGGCTTAATCCGGGTTGCTAATAAGTTGATATCTTGTCTTGTTACTTGAGAAAATAGATATAAGGAGGCATTAGGAGATGAAAAACGTACTTAAGGAGAAATTGAGGAATGGTGAAGTTGTCATCGGGGGATTTGTAGGTCTTGGTCATCCCGATGTTACAGAATGGTTGTCCCGTTTAGGTTTTGATTGGGTAGTGATAGATGGGGAACATGGCCCGCTGAGCTTCGAAACAATGCAAATGATGATGCAGGCGATGAATGGAACCAGTTGCGTACCGATTGTCAGAGTTCAATGGAATGAGCCTGTAGTAATAAAACGAGTTCTGGATTTGGGTGCGTATGGTGTTCTTATTCCCTGGGTCAATACCAAGGAAGAGGCAGAAAATGCCGTAAGGTCTTGTAAGTATCCTCCTGAAGGTATTAGAGGCTGTGGCCCCAGAAGGGCGGCATGGTTCGATCCGACGTATGTTGAGACTGCGAATAAGGAACTGCTCGTAATAGTTCAGATAGAGACAGAGAAGGCCGTGAGCAATATTGACCAGATTCTTTCGGTAAAAGGGATAGATGCATGTTATATCGGCCCGCGAGATCTATCAGTAAGTATGGGATTTGGCAGTCCCCCAAAATGGGATGAACCAACATACCGAGAGAAATTTGATATTGTATTGAAGGCTGCTAATAAGTGGGGTAAGCCTGTTGGAATGTTTACGACAATTGATACTATTGATTGGGCGGTTGAGAAGGGTTTTAGACTGAATACTATAGAGAATGCGGATGTTTTCTTTATCAGGAGTGCACGAATGGCTTTAGAAAAGGCTAGACATGCCGTAACTGAATTACAGGCCAAGAGATAGTGTACATGATTTAAATAGCTATTAGCCAATCTTTTACTATACAGTTCTACCTGTTATTATTACATAATAGTTACGGGTTATTTTCTAGAAGTAATTATTTAAACGAAGACTTTTTGGTAGTTGACATACTATATTACTTGAGAAAATAAATAACTCATCAGCATAAGGAATCCAACATTGTTAACTATCTCATGCTAGATAAACTAAAGTATCTGCAATAATTATATTTATATGGGGGTTTGAAAATGGTTATACAGTTAGCAGCGATTGAAAAGATAAAAGGATGGGAAATCCTTGATTCCAGAGGTAATCCTACTGTGAAGGTGGAAGTCACGTTATTTGATGGTACTATTGGAATAGCAGCGGTTCCTTCAGGGGCAAGCACTGGAAAATATGAGGCTGTAGAATTACGTGATGGCGATAAGCACAGATATGAGGGACTTGGAGTATTGAAGGCCATTGAACATGTAAATGGGGTTATAGCTTCGGCAGTAATCGGTATGTCAGCTTTAGAGCAAGAGCAAATAGATAGAAAGCTAATTGAATTGGATGGTACGGACAATAAAAGCCGACTTGGAGCCAACGCCATTCTTGGAGTATCTCTAGCCGTAGCTAAGGCTGGGGCTAACTTCCTGAGTTTGCCGTTGTATCGATATCTAGGTGGTGCAGAGGCTAATTTATTACCAGTCCCTATGATGAATATTTTAAATGGTGGAAAGCATGCACTTAATTCCACAGATTTTCAGGAATTCATGGTAATTCCTGTGGGAGCTACCAGTTTTTCTAAGGCTGTTCAGATGTGTAGTGGTATTTATCATTCCTTGCATAGAGTGCTTAAGGACAAAGGATTGAATACTAATGTTGGTGATGAAGGGGGCTTTGCTCCTGTACTATCTTCCAATAAGGAAGCAGTGGAGCTGATACTAGCCGCCATTGATAAAGCGGGATTTAAGGCAGGAGAAGACTGTTTTCTCGCCCTCGATCCGGCCTCAAGTAGTTTCTATGACAATGGTAAATATGTTCTGGCCATAGAAGGAGTTACCCTTAGCTCTGAAGAGATGGTGGATTATTATATTGACTGGGTTTCAAAATATCCTATTATCAGTATCGAGGATGGTTTGGCGGAAGACGATTGGCAAGGTTGGGCATTACTTGAAGCCAGTTTAGGGGAAAGGGTTCAGCTTGTAGGTGATGATCTTTATGTGACCAATATTAAACGTATTGAGAAAGGAATTAAAGAAAAAAGCTCCAACTCAATACTTATCAAATTAAACCAGATTGGTACACTTAGTGAGACTCTAGCAGTTGTTAAAAGAGCGGGAAAGGCGAAATGGACAAGCGTTATCAGTCATCGATCTGGTGAGACTGCTGATACTACCATAGCTGATTTGGCTGTTGCTGTTGATGCAGGGTTTATCAAGGCTGGAGCTCCTTGTCGTAGTGAAAGGCTTGCCAAATATAATCGTCTGCTTGAGATAGAGAACGAGTTGGGAGAATTTGCTTGCTACGCAGGAAAAGAGGCCTTTTATAATCTTGGAAAATAAAATATGCGATTAGTAGCAGGGGTTTACCAAATAAGGCTTCCATTCCCACAAAACATTCCTGCTTATACCAATGTGTATATAATTGAAGGAGAGAAAGGAAATATACTGGTAGATAGTGGATGGGACTGGCCAGGTGCTCTTTGGGCTTTTCGAGAGGGAATGAGAAGCGACTCGCTGAAGTTCCAGGATATTAACTGGATTGTGATTACACATACTCATCCTGACCATTATGGATTGGCAGGAAAATTAAAAGATCTCTGTGAGGCTAGAATAGCCATGCATAGACTAGAAGCGGAGCTTATTAACTCAAGATATAAGTCATCCGATGTGTTGCTCAATAAAATGTCTGAGGAACTTGAAAAAAATGGAGTGCCTCAAGATAAATTAACTGATATGCGTGATGCATCCTTATGGATGCATAAATTTGTCTCTTCTTGTCAGCCTGAGATTATACTGGATGAAGGTGACAAAATTTCTAACGGTACCTTTGAATTTGAGGTATTACGTACGCCTGGGCATTCACAAGGGCACATATGTCTTTATGAACCTAATAAAAAATGGCTATTTTCGGGAGACCATGTCCTTTTCCAGACTGTGCCTCACGTTGGTCTTCATCCACAGTCAGGAGACAATCCTCTTGAGGAGTATATTAAATCTCTAAACGACCTGAAGGCAATGAAAATACAATTTATTTTTCCTGGACATGGCCCTGTGTTTAATAGCCTAAAATTGAGGGCTGCTGAAATATTGCAACATCATGACCAAAGAAGGAAAGATATTTTAAAAGTGTTAGATGAAGGGTTGAAAACTGCCTATCAAATAGCCGTCGAAATCCCATGGAAGGGTAGGTCCGTGGTTGGGAAATTTAGTGATTTGACTCCTCTAGACAGGCGGTTAGCTATTTTACATGTTATGGCTCAACTGAAATTGTTGGATTCTGAAGGGGAACTGGGCAGGATTGATCAAGAAGGGGTTTACCTATATCTGAAAAAAAGTTAGCTTATTTCTATTACGCACAAATAATAATGGAATAGTGACAGGTATTAATGAGAGAAGGAGATAAAATGGTAGCAAAGATAGGTATTAATGGTTTTGGTCGTATTGGCAGGTTGGCTTTTAGGGCGATAAATCAGCGACATAGAAATGAATTGGAGGTAGTAGCGGTTAATGACCTTACTGATGCCGGTACCAATGCGCATCTTTTAAAATATGATAGTAACTATGGTATTTATCCAGGTAATGTCGAGGCTAAAGGAGCTTCGATAATAATTGATAATAGAGAAATGAGGGTTTTGGCTGAGCGTGACCCCGCAAAGATACCTTGGAGCGATTTTGGGG
>CAYPSP010000085.1:0-5729 GCA_964413335.1 uncultured Dehalococcoidales bacterium | reverse complement strand
GCAGTACTCTATGTTGTTGCTGCCCATTACAACCCTGGTGAACTTTTGCATTACATAGGAATCCTCATTGCTATTTCTGCATGAGGCGATAAATCCAAATTTATCTGGACTAGCTTCCTTTAGTTTGGAGGAGATGAGGTCAAGAGCTTCTTCCCATGAGCTCTGTTGAAGGCTGCCATTCTTTCTTATCAGCGGCGTTGTTAATCTGTCTTTACTATAAATGTACTGGTAGGCATTTCTTCCCTTGGGGCAATTTGTCCCTTCGTTTATCGGATGCTCTTTCCATGGCTCCTGTCCTATTATCTTCCCATCTTTGACGACCAGGTAGAGGCCACAACCACAACTGCAATAGGGACATATAGTAGCTACATACTCAATGCTCATTACGACTCCTGTTGAATGGGCTTGGACCAAGTTCTTTCAGTGTTTGGGTGAAACTGTTGATAGTCTTAGCTACCTTTGGGCCTTCAGATGCTGAAATCCATTCAAGTCTTAGTCTTTCTTTTCCGATGCCTATAGCGTCAAGCAGAGGCTTCATTCCGGTGACCCTTCTTCGGGCACTCAGGTTGCCTTTTTGATAATGGCAGTCACCAGGGTGGCAGCCGGAAATAAGGACGCCGTCAGCACCTGAGGTGAAAGCCTTCAATATCATTTTTTCGTCAACTCTTCCGGAGCACATCACCCTGATTATCCTGATATTGGCCGGGTATTTTATTCGTGTAGTTCCGGCAAGGTCGGCTCCAGCATAAGAACACCAGTTGCAAAAGAAACCAACTATCTTTGGCTCAAAATTGTCCAAAATTACTCTCCCTAAAGATTATCTGGAAACAATAAAACCCACTCGGACTTGGAAAAGCCCTGGATAGTATTATTGATATCACATTTATTAAAAAACACAGGATTTCCTGTGAATATTTCTTTACGAGTTTATCACAGAACTATACAATGCTAATTAGAATTACCTTGCTAGTCCCTTTGGCAAAAACCTTTTTACTGAAACTTTATCCTGTTATTACCGTAATTATACTCTAAGCACGATATGCTTTCTACCCTCTGTTTTATTCTTCTCTGCTATTATTTTATCCATGTTTTTATGGACTAGTTCAATGGCGGTAGTTATAGTATTTGTCTTTGCTACTACACAAACAAATTTTGAAATTAATCTCAGGAGGTTAGGCCCGAATTTCTTTCCAACGAGGACATCTGCGCCTTCAATAGCAGAAGAGGTGGCCTTCGCCTTCACAGGATCGCCATGTACAGTTTCAGCTGATTTTAGCTGTGAATTCTCCCTACGTTCAACCAACTGTTCTTTACCGTTGGAGAACTCGTAGAAGTAGAAATATTTAGCCATGCCTACGTGGTCATTATTGAGATGGTCTCCATCATCTGTCCCAAAAGCTATCAACAGCTTCATGCGCTAGCTCCTTTAAAGAAATATTTATTTTTACCTGTCGTAATGGGAACTTCAAAACAATTTTCCATAATAGTTTTACCTTTCTTCTTCTTAGTAATGCTGGTGTTTTAGCTCCTTGCTTTTAAGTTGTTAATTCTGGCTAAGAGGCCCTCCGTTTTCTGTAATAACCCTCGTATATCTTCCTTTAAGTTCTGTGTAGCAAGGCTAACTTCCTCTGAAGAACGAGGAACAGGCTGGGCTCTGTCATTGTAGTTTGGTGCCTTCTTTCCCAGGATTTCGTTTATTTGAAGGCCTGACGAGGGATTTTGTTGGCAACCGAAAGGCGAAGCTCTCCCTTCAACTACTGCTCTGGCAAATTGTCCACAATTTCCAAATCCGCAGAAACCGCAATTTAGATTGGGTAGCAGTTCATAAATTTTACGTATTTTCTCCTTAGTACTTAGTTCCATTGTTGTCTCCTTTATTTAATTGAGTTATACTTAGTGGTCAGAGTTGAGATTGAGTCTCAAAATCATATAGCTATTATAACCGTTTCTAATGACCCATTGTCAAGAATGTTGCCGAGATGGTTGCTGCAGTGGACAATTAGACTATAGTCTATTTGTCCATATAGAGGGGATGGATTTGCGGTTTATCCGAGGTTTTCTAAAGAGAGTTACTTGATTAGAAAAAGAAAGTTTCCAAAGGTATTTCCTGGTTGGTGGACTGTCCAGGCGGGTAGTTTTATATCCGCATGGGGAATTGGCTTTCACGTTCATGGATTCTCCGCATTATTTAAACCTATAGCTTCAGAGCTTGGGCTCAACCGATCAGCGACATCTGTTGCCGCTAGTATTGCCAGTCTTGGCAGGGGGATTGAGTCACCATTAGCAGGTTGGCTTGCTGATAGATTTGGCCCCAGGTTCTTAGTTACTATCGGCATCTTCATCGCCGGACTGGGCCTTATATTGATGAACTACATAAATTCGCTCTGGTCTTTTTACATTGTTTGGGGAGTTATACTTGGGACCGGGTTTAATATCGGCTTAGAAATACCTCTGGATAAGGCAATAACAAGTTGGTTTATAAAGAAAAGGGGGAAAGCACTAAGCGTTCGCTGGTTCTTTACCGGGCTTGCCGGGTTGGTACTGTTTCTTGTTGCCTGGCTGGTCTCAACGCAGGGTTGGCGGATGACCTGTGTGATAGGTGGCCTGGTTACGTGGTCTGTGGGCCTGCCACTTGCCTGGCTGCTGGTGAAACCACGCAGGCCTGAGTACTACGGATTACTTCCTGATGGCGCTATAACTGAAGCAGAGCTGGATGATGATGATGTGAGCCAAATGATAGACAGGGGGGTAAACTATGCTGCTGAGGTTCAAGAGGTGGAATTCACTCTCAGGCAGGCAGTCAGAACGCCTGCGTATTGGATGCTCATCATAGCAGAGTCTGTCCGTAATGTGGGTTTCTCTGCAATACTTATCCACTCAGTACCTTTTTTGACCGATATGGGGATTGAAGCTGTTAAAGCGGCAGCCTTAGTTGGGGCTATTATCTTGGCTAGCACCCCCTCGAGGTTATTAGGTGGCTTTCTTGTTGATCGGGTAAAGACTGGACAGCTGAGATTTCTAATGGCGGGAGCTGTTCTGCTGCAAGCTGTCGGGATTGCTGTTTTTCTGCTAAACCAAACCATAGGAATGATATATGTTTTTCTTATCCTCTTTTGGATTGGAATAGGGATAGCTCTCCCCTTTCCTGCTGCAATAAGAGCCCGCTATTTCGGACGGAAGGCTTTTGGCTCAATCTTCGGAACCTCAATGATTTTCTTAACCCCTGTTGGGGTAATAGCTCCTATCTATGCCGGTTGGGTATATGACAATACTGGCAGCTACATACCTGCTTTTACACTGTTTGCAATAGCATTTGTTATTTCTGCAGCCCTAATCTCGTTGGCTTCAGCCCCTAAGCCGCCAGCGCAGGTTACAGATGTCCGTAAAGTCGTGTAATAGCAGACGCTCACTGTGTAGACTCTCTTGATGTTGATATGTATCTCAACTTTCACCGGCACTCTAAATGCATCACAATAGCAGCATGATTGACATGGTTTAACGTTCTGTGGCAAAAGAGAAATGTTGTATAAGAGAAGGATCATGCTGAATATTGTTCAGTTCGGCATCACTATTTTCCAACCTTCGTTATCCTCTCAATATTAGTATAAACATTCATTCTCTTTCCTCTGGCAAAGCCGATGAGAGTTATACCTAAATCCTCAGCTAGTTTTATGCCCAGGTTGGTGGGAGCAGATTTTGAGATGATTATTGGGATTTCTCTCTTAGCTATTTTAAGCAATATCTCCGAAGAAATCCTGCCGCTGGTTATTATGATTCGGTTATTAGTAGGGATATCATCTAAAAGGCATTTTCCGAATACTTTATCAATGGCATTATGCCTGCCTATGTCCTCGTTGAAAACCAGGATATTGGCGCTATCGCACAGGGCGGCACTATGAACTCCTCCCGTTGCCAGGAAAACCTCTGAGCGGTGATGGAACTTCTTTGCCAGGATAAAGATTTCATTGGCGGATATGCTAACCTGAGACTCTATCTTGTTTTGTGCCTGGACATCCGCAGCGCTATAAAAGGAAGCTCCTCTTCCACAACCTGAAGTTAAAAATCGTTTGAATAAGACATCTTTGCCAGGATTCGTGCCTTCTTTAGTTTCCACTCTTGCTATGCACCTGCGCCCGTCAACCAGTATCTTGTTAATATCATCCTTGCCATGGAGCAATCCTTCAGAGAAGAGAAAGCCGACAGCCAGGTACTTTAAATCTGCGGGGGAACAGAGCAGGGTTACCAGCTCTTCGTTATTCAAAATGATGGTAAAAGGAGTTTCTCGGACAACCACGTCCTCCATGTCCTGTTTGTTTCCCTCAGTCAGCCTTATTATAGGAATCTTCTCTACTTCATTATCCATTTTGTACTACTCTTATCAGTTCCTTTTTTCGATGCTCTTATTAACGGGAATTGTTTTGGATATATTACCACTTCCTTAATCGCCTTTTGGGAAAGTAGTGGCCTTACTCTAACTGAGCGACCAGAAGTCATTCTTCTAAGCTGTCCTTCTTCTACTTGCTAAGGTAGTCGTCGATGGTCGCTTTAAGCGCCTGTTCACCCAAAACAGAGCAATGAATCTTAACTTTGGGAAGTCCACCCAGGGCTTCAACTACTGCCTGGTTGGAGATTTCTAGTGCCTCTTTTATACTTTTTCCTTTTACCAACTCGGTGACCATGGAGCTAGTAGCTATGGCTGCTCCACAGCCGAAAGTTTTAAATTTAGCGTTGGTAATGATGCCATCATTTACCTTGATATAGAGTTCCATGATGTTGCCGCATACAGGATTTCCGACATGTCCGACGCCGTCAGGGTTCTCTATCTTCCCAACATTCCTTGGATTCTTGAAATGAGCCCTTTTTCCTCGGCAGTAATAATCATCGACATCCCTATCCTGTCCTTCACACTTCCTAAAGGATTAAAGGATTCAAGCTTGGCTACCACTTCAGCCCCTGCTCCCTCGGTTATCCGATTTAACCTGACCAGAGGTGTGTTATCAATTAATTCGGTAGAGTCCTTAGCTATTCCTCTGGTAAGTTTCGGCATCTCTACCGTCTCATATTTAAGCTTCTCCACTTTATTAATTATCCCTGCCATTTTGATTGTCTCCTAGTATACTATTATGATAAACATTGTATACAATATTCTGTGATAGAAAAGTTGTCAAGTTTAAGGATTAAATCACTACTCGCAGTAAAGGAATTAGATTAATAAAGTTTGCTTTTTTTATGTTACTGGACTAAGTAGGATAGAATATGAGTGTATAGACGCGAACGAGGCTGATATGAATAGAGAGAGCTTTAATGAACTCGTATTTAGAACCATAGAGAAACTGCCGACTGAGTTTCGCGATAAGCTGGAGAATGTTGATATTGTAGTGGAAGACATGGCCAGCGCCAGCCAGCTCAACAAATTGAAGATCAGGCATTACAGTCAATTGCTGGGACTTTACGAGGGTGTGCCCCAGACCAGGCGTGGTGTGCGTTATGGAATGGTCTTGCCTGACAGGATATACATTTTTCAGAATCCTATTGAGGCTACCTGTCATTCCGATAAGGAGACGGAGCAAAAAATAGCTGAAGTGGTGCAGCACGAGATAGCGCACCATTTTGGCACCGATGAGAAAACCATTCGCCAGATTGAAAGCAACAGGCGTAGAAAGAAACAGTAATCATATTGGGCTAACTCTGTATCTGCCTTCCATTTTTCCTTATAAAAAGGGTGGCAG
>CAYPSP010000084.1:0-5733 GCA_964413335.1 uncultured Dehalococcoidales bacterium | reverse complement strand
TAAGGCACAAAGAATCAGCCCACGCATTCTAAAAATTCAGATGGCTATTGGGATAACACCAATTAAATATCCAGCCTTTTAGGCGATATTTCTTTCACAACCGGTCAACAATAATAGAATTACCTAGCTGTGCCAGCATCTTCACTGATGGATACTGCTATTTGATTTTTTCTTACAAATAGAAGTGGATATATTATGTCACTAGTGCAGCAGGGAATCCAAACCGCGAGAAAAAGGAACAACAGCATAAATGGTAGTAAAGAAATCCAATTTGCTACCCCAAAAGCAACAAAATAAAACAGAGAGGCCCATGTACTTAATAATACATGTCCAAAATGAGGAATTTTTGTCGTTTGTTTCCTATAACCTAAATAAACCCCAACCAAAGCAATCAGGTTGAGCCACCATTTCTCAATAAAAGGTATATGAAACTCTATCGGAACGTGAAGTAATTCTGCCCCAAAATAAGGAATTATTGCATCGCTCAATGTTGCTATTCCAAGAGAGCCTGTCCAGCCAACTAAAACAACTAGCCAGATTTTTTTGTTCTTGTACTTCATAAACATCGCTGTTGTTGCAAGTGCGCTTAACAAAACATGAATCGGATGCAAGCTATAGAAAATGGTTTGAGAAACTCCAACGGGAACTTTCCCAACCACTACTATAACCATGATAATAATACCAGTGACAGCACCCAAAGCAGTATAGGGAGCATGGATTTTTAATTGTTTGAGTATTACATTAAACATTTTCTGCTAATTCTCCTTTATAGCAATTAGAGCATAACCCATATGATTCAGAAACATGATACTGCGTATGGAAGCCGATATTACCAGCTATTGCCTTCTCATTTTGACATAATTTATCATCTGCATACTCTTGGATAGCTCCACATTTTTGACATATCATAAACCGATGGCACCCTTCCTTGTTACCAAGAATACATTTGATAAATCCCTTCTCTGATGGTAGCTTATGGGCCAAATTTAAATGACAAAGTAATTCAAGCACACGATATATAGTAACGTGGTTCAGATATCTACCTTGCTGTTTGAGCATTTTTTGTATCTCATAAGGCGAAACAGGTTTTTGTGCCTTACCCAATATTTCAACTACCTGCAATCTTGGCTTGGTCACTTTATACCCCCGAGCATGTAAAACCTGTATTGAATCCTGAATCATATCAACATAGTATCAAAACAGGTATCTAAATGCAATATTATTGCATTTAGATACCGCATTAAGTCTTACAGACTATTCAAATATGGGTTATAACTTATCTACTAATTCTTGTAATAATACAATTGCTGCCTTTTTATCGAGAGGTTGATTGTTATTGCCACACTTGGGAGATTGAATACAACCCGGGCACCCGTCATGACAAGGACATTCAATAATCAATTTTAAAGTAGTTTGCCATAGCTCTTTTATCATTTCAAAACCCTTCTCCACAATTCCAATACCTCCTGGATAAGCGTCATAGACAAAGACCTGCGGTTTTGCAGTATCAGGATGCAGTGGAGTAGAAACGCCACCAATATCATCTCTATCACATAAAGCGAATAGAGGAAGGATACCAATAATGGCATGCTCGCATGCATGTAAACCCCCATGGAAATCAATCTTCAAATTGTCTATTCTCCTGATTGCCTCCTGTGGAATATCAAACCACAATGATCTGGTTAGAAAAGATTGTTCCGGCAAAGCCAATGACTCCTCTCCTATAATTTCATCAGTAAGTTGTCGCTTTTTTCTGAAGCCAAGTACCCTCTTAGTAACATTGACATCTCCAAGATAAGCCTTTACTCCATGATAGTCTTTCATTTTGATTATCTTTTCAACCCTGATGTCAGTAAAATCTCTAGGTTGAGTATAGTAATCAACAGTTGTTGATTTCGCCATAGCTATGCGCCTAACTTGATCCAGGTCCGTTATTAGATAAGACTCGCCTTGATGGAGATATGTTGCACCTGGATGTATTTGTAAGAAGGCAATACTTGCTTCCACCGTTTCTAACATGGAACCATTAGAGATATCGATAATAACATAAGGTGACCCTGATGTCGCTCGTATATTCACCTCTTGAGCAGGATATGCTACGCTGGTGGCAGGATACCACTTACCACGATGTTTCCTTAATTTACCTTCTGCTTCCAATTCTGCTATAGCAGACGAAACTTCCCCGCTGACAAATATTTCATCCTTATTCTCACCAAGTGGACTCTCCCAGGCAGCACAAAGTAAATGTGGTTTGAGAATATAACGATTATTGGGATTAATCAAAGCATTATCAAAATTTCTACGAAAAAAGAATTCGGGGTTGCGCATCAAATACTGGTCCAGAGGATTATCCTGAGCAATAAGAAAACTCAGGGAGGTTTCCATATTTCTCCCACTACGACCTGCCTGTTGCCAGGCACTGGAAATACTGCCTGGATAGCCAGTCAACACCGTCACAGCCAGATTACCAATATTAATACCCAATTCCAAAGCGGTTGTTGTTACCAACCCCAAAATATCACCAGCTAGAAATCGTTGTTCGATTTTTCTTCTATCTTCAGGAAGATAGCCTGCTCGATAAGGACTGATTTTACCTGAAAGAAAAGCTGGCAGTTGCCTTCTAGCGTAAAGATATACTACTTCAGTTAGTTTTCTACTCCGTACAAAAACGAGGCTACGGACTTTATTTTCAACCAGTTTCCTAAGTAGAAAAGCAGCTTCAGTATTGGCACTTCGTCGACAGCCCTTATCATTATCAATAATAGGCGGGTTCCAGAAGAGGAAATGCTTTGCACCATGTGGAGAACCATCATTAACAATCGACTTAAAAGGTAATCCAATCAATCCCTGAGCATGCTCTTGAGGGTTCGCAATAGTAGCTGAACAACAGATAAATTGTGGTTCAGAGCCATAACTGGAACAAATCCTGCGTAATCGACGTAGAACATTAGCCATATGAGAACCTAAAACGCCTCGATAAACATGAGCCTCATCAATCACTACATATTTTAATTTTTGCAATAATCTTGACCACGACTGATGATTGGGTAAGATACCCAAATGAAGCATGTCAGGATTACTAAACAAGACTCTAGCCTGTTTTTTTATACGCGGCCTATCAACACGAGGGGTATCACCATCAAAGACAGCAATATTTTTCAAAGAAAGAAGAGTCGGGCAGGCGATTTCCTTGAAGCTGCGCAACTGATCCTGTGTTAATGCCTTAGTAGGGAAAAGATAAACAACACAATTATCCTTATCATCCATAATCGCATCGAGCGTTGCCAGGTGATAACATAAACTCTTTCCACTAGCCGTCGGCGATGACAAAATAACATTCTCCCCTGAAAATATGGCATTCAAGACCTCAACCTGGTGACTGTAAAGAGAGGACAATTCCAGATGCTTAAGGCGTGTTTTAAGAGCAGATTTCAGTGGCTTATTCAACTCAGCATATACAGCTTCTTGAGACTGTATGTCCTCAATATGAACAATCTGCTGCTTATAATCCGGTGAAGAGGTTATTGATTGAATGAAAACCGAAGTATCCATTATTTAGAGAACAGAGATAACTTCCACTTTATAATTGATAAGTTCTACATTAGGATAGTTCTGCACAATAAAGTTCACCACACTGGTCATAATCGTATCAGAATGTCTTCTATGGTTGCTAACACAAGAAATCCCAAGAGTCGCTATCTGCCATAGCTCATTATTATCTATCTCAGCCACTGAAACTGAATATCGATTTTGAAGTCGAGCGATGATAGATTTAACAATCTGACGTTTCCCTTTAAGAGAGTGATTCTCAGGGATACGAATCTCAATTCTGCATATACCAACATTCATTAAATTTCATCTCAACATATTGAGTTAATATATGTGTGAAAATTATTTTAGTCAAACTAACATAAAATAGACACAAACATATTGACCTTCATTATTAATCAAGGCTATCATGCTATAGAAAGAATACCCAAAGTGTGAAAGGTTCAGGAAATGATAAAGCACCAAGATAGAGTTTTTTCTCGCTAATAGTTTATTCAACACTTACCCTATAAATTAAAGCTAAAAAGAGGTGAATCAATAATGGATATGGTTTTTGACTTGATAATCAAAGGAGCAAAAATAATTGATGGAACAGGTAATCCGTGGTTCAAGAGAGATATTGGCATAGTCCAGGGTAAAATAAAAATTCTAAGTCAACCCATGGTAGAGGCGAAGGAAATCATTAACGCTGAAGGAATGACAGCTTCTCCTGGATTCGTCGATCTGCACAACCATAACGATTTAAGCGTACTGGCTTATCCGAACCTGGAAAGTCACCTTATGCAGGGAGTAACTACTTCAGTAACTGGTAATTGTGGATTATCTATGGCTCCTGTAAATCCCCGTAACCTGGATTTACTGAGAACCTATCTTGCAGCATTCCTGAAACCCGGATTTGATTACGGCTGGGATTGGCAATCAGTTAAGGATTATTTTCATAAAGTAGAAAAACAAGGTATCTCCATGAATATCGTTCCCTTAGTCGGTCAGGGTACTATTCGCCTCGCTGTCAAAGGATTCGACTCGAACGCACCATCACCTGAGGAAATGCTTAAAATGAAAAAACTCCTCAGACAGAGCCTTGAAGAGGGATGCTTCGGCATGTCGTCGGGTCTTTTCTACCCCCCTGGTAGTTATTCTTCTACCGAAGAACTCATCGAATTAGCCAGTGTTTTAAAACAGTATGGAGCTATTTATACGATTCACCTTAGAAATGAAAGCAATAAACTGATAGAATCCGTAGAGGAAGCTATAAGAATAGCTGAAGAAAACGATATTCCTCTTCAAATATCACACCATAAGGCAGCAGGAAGAATTAACTGGGGAAAGGTAAATGGGTCTTTAAAATTGATGACAGAGGCCAGACAAAGAGGAGTCGAAGTCAACTGTGATGTATACCCTTACATTGCCGGCAGTACGATGATAAACTCTCTATTACCAACCTGGGTACTGGAAGGGGGCACCACCAGAATGTTAGAACGACTACAAGACAAAGGAGAGAGAAATAAAATAGAGGGGGAAATTGCTGGAGAAACAATGCATGGGGAAAACTGGATAAAATCCATTGGCTGGAACAATATTATTATTGGTAGTTGCCCAGCAAATAGTAAATACGAAGGGAAATCATTAAAGCAAATCTTTAGAGAAAAGGGTAGTTCTAAAACACCTTATCAGGTTTTCTTCGACTGGCTACTAGAGATATCTGGAGAGGCTATCATGATATTGTTTGGTATGGATGAAGATGATGTAAAAACAGTTATTTCCAGTCCTCTATCCTCCATAATAACAGATGCTTGGGCAACCTCTCCCAGTGGAGGTGGCAAACCACACCCCAGAGCATATGGCACCTTCCCCAGAGCTATTCGAAAATACGTCAGAGAAGAGAAACTCTTTACTCTAGAGGAAGCTATAAGGAAGATGACTTCTCTGCCAGCCATGAAAATAGGCCTGAAAGATAGAGGTATCATTCGCGATGGTTTCTGGGCTGATTTGCTGGTCTTCGATGCAGATAAAATCAGTGACAACGCCAGCTTCGCAGAACCCCACCAATATCCGGAAGGAATAAGCCACATTATCGTCAATGGACAAGTGGTCGCAAAAAATGAAAAACTGACCGGCGTACAAACAGGTAGAGTACTAGTCCACTAATTATTTCCTGTATACTAAGTACTTAAAAGTTGAAGA
>CAYPSP010000083.1:0-5735 GCA_964413335.1 uncultured Dehalococcoidales bacterium | reverse complement strand
TAAACCATCCCTATCATAAGTATAACGGTGAGCCAGGCAAATGTCTTTGCCACTCGTTCGTTGAATATATCAATACGCTTCACATATCCCCTAAGGATATTCAAATGAGCCTCTCTTTCCGAAGCAACCCACCACCCCTAAAAGGTTGGTGGGTTGCTTCTATTAATAAGACATATTCCAGTCTAATTACTTGATTACATAAGGAAACATTTTTTCAGAGTAGTAATTGTATTGGTCCTGAAATGCCTTGGCCGATGCTACCGCCTTGGCGGTCATGGGATCCTCTGCACCTATTTTATCGTAGACCTCACCCATCAAACGGTACATTTCCGTTGGCACTTCCTTATCGAGAACTGTTACCGTAACCTTGCTTTCCAGTTTTTTCAATATCATCACATCACGGTATGTTCCTTCAGTCAGGTACCAGTAAGTGTATTCTTTAGCCACCGTCTTTATTGTTTGCTGTAGATCCGGTGACAGTGCATCCCATGAATCCTGGTTCACTCCAAGATCAAAGGTTGGAAATGCCTGCCGGAATGCTGTCAGCACAGCATAATCGGTAACATCCTGAAGGCCAACATCCCAGTCCTCATTCATGACACCCCATTCGGTTGCATCTATTGTTCCCCTCTCTAGGGCAGGAAGCACCTCTGATCCAGGTAGAGTAACCACAGAAGCACCGAGTTCTTTGAATACCTCTGCCCAGTAACCTGATATTCGAAAGGTCAATCCCTCGAAGTCATCCAGTTTAACCAGAGGCACATTGGACCACGCAAAAACCTCCGGGGCTCGTAGACCAAGACACTGGACCGTGCCGATGTTATATCCTGCCTCTTGATATGCTTCCAGCCATAGCTCCTGTCCTCCATGATACATCCAGGTAATCCAGGGTACCTGGCTCGAGGCAAAGGCCGAGTCACCACCAAAAAATGGTGAAGATGCTATTGTACCCAGCCAGTAACCGGGCCATGAATGGTAACAATCAAGCGTTCCAGCACTGGTGGCATCCAGTACCTCGAAAGGTCCTACTATAGAACCTCCGGGAAGGCATTCTATCTCTAGTCGTCCATTACTCAGTTCAGTAACTCTGCTTGCAAATCCAGTAGACATCTCCTGCAATAAGCCACCACCCCATGATGACTGCATCTTCCATTTTATTACTTCCTGCCCTGGCGCTGGTGTTGGCACTGCAGTTGGAGCGGCTGTAGGCGCTGTGGTTGGTGCTGGTGCTGGTTCTGCCTTGGGAGCACAGCCGCTAACTAATAGTGCGAAAATCGTAATTGATATCACTAACAATATTACCAACCTTGATTTCATTTTTCTTTCCTCCTTAATATTTGCTCAAACTCTGCAATACTAATATATCTTTTCCAATACACATCACCTCCATCTACGATATACATATAAGTGTAATTGTCAATAACAATGTAACCATTATATACTTAAAGTAGAATATTACAAATTAAGTTGTTTTCTGTTATATATTATTCATATTGTCACTCTGTAAATGTCAGTGGGTATCTTCCATACTTCTTGATGGTGTCAAGCATAGCCACATAGTTTTCTGGTTTCACACCCGAATGAATCGAGTTACTTGACATGCATATAAGCCCGCCACCTTTACCTGCCTTCCTGATAACATCTTTTGTCTCAGCTATCACGTCATCAGTTGTACCAGAAACCAAGCTGAAAGCACAGCTCACATTGCCCATCAAACAAACTCTATCACCTATTCTAGCCTTAGCATCCTCCATTTCCATACCGGCCATTGGGTCATTAGGATGAAGGCCATCAACTCCGGTATCAAGTATTATGTCAACGATAGGCCAGACATTGCCATCACTATGTTTAAAACAGGGTTTTCCATAGCTATGTGATAGCTCGACTATTTTCTGCAGTGGTGGCGCAATTAACTTCCTGGTTAGGTCTGTTGCCACCATTGGGCCCTTAGTCATCGCCCAATCTCCACTAACGAAAACCATGTCAGCACCCAATTCAAAACAGTTTCGGAAAAATCTCAACTCATAGTCAGTAACCATGTTATTAACACGCTCAATTAGCTCTGGGTTTCTTATCATAGATTTAAAATAGACAACATCACCAAGTAAACTTTCCTTGGCTATATCAAAAACATCTGTACAATGTGCAATGATTGCCCTTTCTCCCCCGAACCTCTTTACAAGCTGCTTAAGCTCCTTATATCGCCATTCTTCATCAGGATCCGGTGGTACGTAATTATCCAAGTCCTTCTCTGATTTTATCGCTGCTTCCATAGGATGCCCGAGGTCAGTGTTGGTAAATCGGACTACTCCACCCCATTGGTCACGTTTTATGTTCTTTACAGCGTCAAGTGTTTCATAACTCCATGTCTGTGTCTTATCAAAAACCATGATAGCGTCGATATCCATACGCTCTACAAAATCCGCATAAGATGCGTTAGTATCACCCATTATGACATCTCTTACTTTTTTATCTATCAGCATCTCAAAGTGAGGTACTCTATCAGGCTCTTCATGCTTAATAGTCTTTAGTATACGCTCTAAACCATTATAAGTTGACATTGCTAATCCTCCTTATTATTTAGCTATAAGTGTTGTAGCTACCCTTACAGCACCAGGTGCATCATCAGCATAGCCATCAGCCCCTATCTTGTCTGCCCATTCCTTTGTTGTCGGTGCACCACCAACCATTATCTTTATCTTATCCCTCAGCCCTGCAGATTTTAAGGCCTCAATTGTTTTAGCTGTATTCGGCATAGTCATAGTCAGTAAAGAAGAAAGGGCAAGAATCTGAAAATCCTCTTTCTTTACTGCTGAGCAAAACTCATCTGCAGACACATCTACACCAAGATCAGTTACTTCCCAGCCATTCCCTTTCAACATCATTATTACTATGTTCTTACCAATGTTATGAATATCGCCCTCAACAGTGCCTATAGCTATTTTCCCTTGAGAAGGCACATTACCTGCACTTAACTCTGGCTCAATTAACTCCAGGGCACTAGATGCAGCCTCGCCAGATATCAACAGCTCGGGCAGAAAATATTCACCAGTTTCGAACAACTCTCCGGTTTCCTTCAAACCAGGAATAATGCCATCATCCAGCACTACCTTTGCCTCAATTCCTTCTGCTAAAGCCTTACGAGTCAAATCAACAGTTATTTCGGTCTCTCCTTCCACTACAGCTTTAGACAATTCTTTAAAATCTATCATTGTTCCTCCTCTATAAATTTATGTTCGCTAACCTCTGCTCTCACTTTAATTTAATGACAGTGGATACTTGCCATAATCTTTTATAGCCCTGACCATAGCCACGTAGTTTTCAGGTTTGACACCAGAATGTACTGAATTACTGGACATGCAAATAAGTCCACCTCCCTTACCAGCTTTTTTTATCACCTCCTTTGTCTCTTGTCTCACTTCCTCTACCGTACCCGAAACCAGGCTAAAGGCACAACTTACATTACCGCATAAACAGACTTTATCACCAAAATCTGCCTTTGCTTCAGCCATATCCATCCCTGCCATCGGGTCAATAGGATGAAGCCCATCCGTGCCTGTATCGATGATAAGGTCAATAATAGGCCAAACGTTACCATCAGTATGCTTTATCACTGGCACTCCGCGACTATGGCAGTATTCAACAATCTTTTTAAACGGCGGAACGATGAATCTGCTGATAAATTTACGCGATACCATCGGGCCCTGGGTCATCGCCCAATCACCGTTTACAAAGGCTATATCAGCACCGAGGTCTATACTATTTTTAAGGTAGCGTAATTGATAATTCAGTGCTATTTCGTTCACTTTGTCTATATAATCAGGATTCCTAATCATCGCCTTGTAGTACTGAGTATCGCCCAACAGGTTTTCCTTGGCTACATCAAACACATCAGTACAACCAGCGATAATCGCTCGGTGGCCTTTGAACCTTTTAACCAGTTCCTTCAGCCAATCATATCTCCATTCTTCATCCGGGTCCGGCGGTACATATTTGTCCAGGTCAATTTCGGATTTTATTGCCGGCTCTATAGGTATGCCATTATCCTCAGTAGTAAACTGGACTATTGCGCCCCACTGGCACTTTTTTAATTCTCTACCGGTTTTACTAATTCCATCATGTTCATAACTCCAGCATTGCACCCTATCGGCAATTCTAATACCATCAATATCCAAATAATCAATAAAGTCCTCGTACGATGCACCCGGTAATATACCATCCCGAACCTTTTTATGAACTGCATCAAAATGAGGAACTACATCCGGTTCTTCAAGGTTAATTGTCTTAAGCAAACGCTCCAAGCCTGTAAGTTTATTCAATATTACCTCCTATTTATAGTAATCTTATTGATAATAGCATAGAGCATAAGTCATTTCTACAACTTTGACTGTAAATTCAACGTATAATTACAGATTACCTGATTAGCAAAATATATAATCCATATTTTCCCAGGAAATCGCATCTATACAATAACCATACAGGCTAGCCAAGCAACCCTTAAATCAATTATTGACATAGCAATATTTAGTCCCTACTATTATGTCACCAAATTTACTAAAAATCTGAACTACTTTTTATGTAACTAGTTGTGTGATTAGAAATTTTGACAGCGCTTGCGCACTGATGCCAGCTAACGTATCAGACTACTTAGATGGCTCAATTATTACTTGGCGAACTTCCTGAATATTCCAGAAAACTTTCCAGCCATCACTAAACCACTAAACTCATTCATAGCCCTCTTTTTACCCTGCTTGCCAAGTTTCTTAGCTAATAGGTCATCGGTTAATAAGGTTATTAGAGCTTGTGAAATTTCATTTACATCCAGAGGATCAACTAAAATTCCACTAACACCGTCTTGCACCGCATCATATATTCCACCGGACTTTCCCCCGATAACTGGTTTAGAACAAGCATTTGCTTCAAGATAGACAATACCAAACCCCTCGATATCACCATCAATCTCCCTGCTTGGCATGATAAACACATCGCAGGCGTTGTAATACTGAAGCAGTTCATTATCTGTAACCCTGCCTGTAAATACGACATGCTCACCTAGATCAAGTTCCTTGACCAGATTAGTAAGGCTCTGCCTTTGCTTTCCATCACCGACAATCAAATAAACAGCGCTGGACACTTCTTCTAAAACTTTGGGGAGGCATTTAAGCACCATGTCATGCCCTTTTCTCTCTACCAAATTGCCTACTGTAAGAATCACCTTCTTGCCACCTAAACCATGCTCGCTAACAATGCCCTGATACTCGCTGCCTGATTCAAATCTATTGATATCGACTCCGTGTGGTATGACATGAATTTTAGAATCAGGGATTCCCAATCCAATAAGGCTATCTCTTTGTCGTCTTGCCTGTACAAAATATCCTGAAAACCCCCCTAAAGCAAAGTTTATTCCTTTCATAGATAACATTTGATATAATAACGGTTATATTATGTCAGCAATACAACAAAGTTATAGAAAAAGGGCTTTAGTTACTGGCGGCGCTGGTTTTATAGGTTCCCATTTAACACATGAACTGCTGCAGCGCGGCTATCAGGTCACTGTCCTTGACAACCTTTCTACTGGCAAAAAAGAGAACATAGCCGAACTTATTATTAAAGATGCTACGAACAGCAAAGATAAAGAAAAAGTAAATTTTATTCAAGGCTCCATTACTGATCTTCCCCTACTACAAAAATTATTCCATGGTATGGACTTCATCTTTCACCAGGCAGCCATTCCC
>CAYPSP010000082.1:1178-5755 GCA_964413335.1 uncultured Dehalococcoidales bacterium | reverse complement strand
AATCAGAATAAAAACTCAAAACACCAAAAACAAATTATAACAGAAATAATCTAATCCGCCGCCTTATTACCATGCAATATGAAAGGAAGGATATTGAACTTGCAAGAACTAATTTTCGTGTTAGGGGTGATACGTTAGAAATACAACCAGCCTATGAAGAGTCAGCATTCAGAATTCAATTTTGGGGAAATGAAGTCGAACGAATTGTGGAAATTAATCCTCTAACCGGTGAAATTTTATCATATCGTGAATTTTTAGATATTTATCCTGCCAAACATTTTGTAACTACTCATGAAAAATTGCTAACTGCTATGAACGATATAAAGGTGGAACTAAAAGAAAGACTAGATAAATTAATGTCTATGAATAAACTGCTTGAGGCACAAAGGCTAGAATCCCGAACAAATTATGATATAGAAATGCTTCAGGAAATAGGTTATTGTAGCGGTGTGGAAAACTACTCCAGACATCTACAAAAACGAGCACCAGGTAGTTCTCCCTGGACCTTAATTGATTATTTTCCTGATGATTATTTACTGTTTATCGACGAATCTCATATGAGTTTACCACAGATAAAGGGTATGTATTTCGGTGATATGTCCCGAAAACAAACCTTAATAGATTATGGTTTTCGTCTACCATCGGCACTAGATAATCGTCCGTTGAAACTTGAGGAATTTAACGAGCGTATTAATCAAGCTATTTATGTTTCTGCAACGCCAAAGCAATTCGAATATGAACATAGCCAGCAAATAGTAGAACAATTGATTCGACCCACAGGGTTGTTAGAACCAGATATAGAAATAAAACCCGTAAAAGGACAAATAGATGATTTAATTCATCAAATAAAGTCACGAGTGAATAAGGGAGAACGATGCCTTGTTACTACCCTGACTAAGAGAATGGCGGAAGAATTAACTGATTATCTTAAGGAGATGGAAATTAAAACACAGTATCTACATTCTGAAGTTAATACGCTTGAAAGAATAGAGATTCTTCGTGAACTGCGTCTTGGTGTTTATGATGTTATTGTTGGAATTAACTTACTCCGTGAAGGACTGGACCTGCCTGAGGTAAGTTTGGTAGTTATACTTGATGCCGATAAGGAAGGATATCTAAGATCTTCTGAGGCACTTATTCAGACTATGGGTCGTGCTGCTCGTCATATTAATGGACACATTGTTATGTACGCAGATACCATAACTGGAAGCATGAGCAGAGCCATCGAAGAAGTATCCCGACGTCGAAAAATACAACTTGTGTATAATAAAGTTCATGACATAACTCCAATAGGTATAAAGAAAGATATAAAGGATATTACTGAACGATTTAGGGTAATATCAGAACCTCAAGCCCCTTATTTATCTGCTCAGTTATCAAAAGAAGAATTATATAAGAAAATTAAGGATATGGAATTAGAAATGAAGCGGGCAGCCAAGAATTGGGAATTTGAGAAGGCAGCAGTGCTACGTGACAACATCATTCAATTAAAAAATATTAACCATTCTAATTCTTAATTATTCAAGCTTTGCTAAAATAATTTCCCCATTCCAGATCAGAATTGTAGAAGTCAATTTCCTGGATTAACGAAATGCTTGCTACCTTTTAATTAAATATTTCGGGCATATCTACCAAAAGCAGTTTGGCCAACCAGCATTAATTGATAAAACATAGTAGTATGCCATCACTCCAACGAATATATGGCTATCAAAACGATCGAGAAAACCTCCATGTCCCGGTAGAAATCTGCCTGATTGCTTTACTCCAACGCTACGCTTGAGCACAGATTCAACCAAATCTCCAAACTGAGCAAATAAACTGACAAGAATGGCAAAAGTTATAAGCTGCAAGTAACTTAGAGGTAGAGGATCAATATTACCTAGTATAATAAATATGATAATAGAAGCTGCAATGGCACTTAATATTCCACCGAGGGCACCTTCCCATGTTTTTTGTGGACTTATAGTAGCAGCCATTTTATTTATTCCCCATTTTCTACCAATAAAATATGCACCTGTATCACTGGCAAATATAATAGACATGGAAAGATAAACCCAAGCTCTTCCATTACCCAAAAGACGCAGGCTAATCCAGTAACTGAGCATCCATCCAATATATATTCCTCCAGCTACCATCCATGTCCAGCTTGAAAATACATTTTCATTACTCGATTGGTAACGAAAAAGAAATAATAGTGAAACAATCAATATCACTATTACACATACAGGAAATATAACAGCACTGGAGTAATGAGGGCCTAGCACAAGTAGTAATGAAAAAATCAACCCCATATAGAGCAATAAATAATGTCTATTAAAACTATTTTCTAGCTTATAAAACTCGAAAGTACTAAAAAGAGTTATACCTGCAATATAGAAGCTAAACAAGGGGGGACCAAACCAATTAACAATTATGATAAGAATTAAACCACAAATAGCAGTAATTACTCTCTGCTTTAGCATTAAATCATCTCAAATTAGTAAATGCCACACAACTATCCTGCTTTTGCAATATAATTAGTAAGACTATGCTGAGTAATAAATACTTTTAACGATGCACTTATAGTTCTTTTATTTCTTTTTCTTTATCCAGGCCAATTTTATCAATCTGCTCAATAAAAGCATTGCATAAACCATCAGTTACTTTTGTATAATGCATGAGTTGATCCTTAGATATATCCTTGGTTTTTTCCTGCTCTCGTAATTTTGTGACAGCAGTTCGTCTCTCATTTCGAATAACAATACGCCTCTCTTCCACCCTTTTAGATACAAGTTTAGCCAGTTCAACTCTTCTCTCAGCACTCAAATGAGGAATGATAATCCGTACTACGCTACCATCATTAGAAGGATTAAGTCCTATATCTGCTTTTAGAATAGACTTTTCTATAGATTTTATAGAGCCACGTTCCCATGGTCTAATCACTATTAAATTTGTTTCAGAGACAGATATAGAAGCTATCTGCTGTATTGGAATCATTGATCCATGGTAATCTGCCTGAATGTTCTCAACAAGTGCTGGGGTAGCTCTACCTGTACGTATAGTTAACAACTGTGTGGCCAAGCCACTAACAGTCTTCTCCATTTTATACTTGATTTCAGTAATGACTTCTTCTGCCAATTTTACAAAACCTAAACATAAAAATATCTATAGCTAATTACCAATTTCGTATCTGTTAAACCTTCTTATTTTAATATTTTCACCTAGCTTGGCAATAGCTTCAGTTATAATATTATTAACTGTCTTACTAGGTTCTTTTATAAAAGGCTGCTCCAGAAGACAAACCTGATTGGGATCGAATCCCTCTTTATTATCTAGGTCATCAACACTTAAATACTGAGGTGACATGGCTGCCACCTGCATAGCAAAATCATGAGCCATTTGTTTAAACTCATCCGTATTAGCTACAAAATCTGTTTCGCAATTTAACTCTAATAAAACCCCTACATGACCAGAATGATGAATGTAAGACTCAATTAGTCCCTCGTGCGCCACTCTGCCAGCCTTCTTTTCAGCAATTACTCGTCCACGCTGTCTTAGAACTTCTATAGCATCTTCAATATTACCCTGGGTTTTAAGCAGAGCATTTTTACAATCACTTATTCCTGCGCTTGTTCTAGCTCTTAGCTCTTTTATTACCTCTATTGAAATATCCCGGTTCAATTTCAGTTCTCCTCCGGATTAAAGGTATAAGAACCTAAAACCTCAATTGGATTTCCATTCTCCAAAGTTTTTGTTTCTTCTGCTTCTACTTCCTGAGAAGTCGCCAATGCTTTACCCTCAATAACAGAATCTGCAATTCTAGAACAAACCAATCTTATTGTTTTAATAGCATCATCATTAGCGGGAATAGGATATGTGATGTCCTCTGGATTACAATTCGTATCTACAATAGCCACAACAGGGATACCAAGTTTTTTAGCTTCTGTAAAAGCTATACTATCTTTAAGAGGATCAACAATAAATAACGCATCAGGAAGTGAAGTCATTTCTTTGAAACCACCCATTTGTTCGTTTAATCGTTGTATTTTTTTATCTATCTTTACCGTTTCTTTTTTGGGAAGATTAACAAGCTCACCTTTATCTCTTTTATCTTCTAGCCTTACCAGATGATCAATACGAGATTGTATTGTAGTAAAATTCGTTAACATGCCCCCAAGCCATCTCTGATTAACGTAGTACATATCACATCGATTAGCTTCTTCTTCGATAATTTGTTGTGCCTGTCTTTTAGTACTTACAAATATGATATTCTTTCCCTCTGCTACCAAATCCCTGACATACGTGCAAGCTTTATCCAGCAGGTTAACAGTTTGTTCCAGGTCAACGATATGTATGCTGTTACGACGGGTGAAAATAAACCTCTTCATCTTGGGATGCCAAAAACTGGTATGATGACCAAAATGAGCACCCGCTTCTAAAAGCTCTTTAACTGATATTTTTTCCATTATTCCTCTCTAAAACTGAAATGATTTTTACCTATAAAACTGCTGTAATTTACCATAATATGTGTATCTAGTGCAAACATTCTAAATTAGCCAAATAGTATTGAGATTTATCAAAGTAAAGTATTAATACGC
>CAYPSP010000082.1:0-1168 GCA_964413335.1 uncultured Dehalococcoidales bacterium | reverse complement strand
GCGAGCAACATCTCTACGGACGGAGGCTAGTACTGCAAGAGCAAGCGGTTGTTCAGTAGGAGGCTAAGCCCGCCCGGCAATCGCAAAGCGTCCCTGGAGGGATTCGAACCCACGACCCGCTGCTTAGAAGGCAGCCGCTCTATCCAACTGAGCTACAGGGACATAAAATTATGAAAAGTCTAACATAGCTTATCTGTTAAAACACATTTTAAGAGGGCAAACAGTAAATCTAAGCCATTTAAACTTTAACAAAATGTATAGTTTAAATTTAATAGAAAAATGACATTACGCTTTATAATGAAGAATTAATATACTATTGTCTGATTTAAAGAATATAACTTCAATACGAATACTAATCCTTTGTAGTTACTTTTTTACTTCTAGAATCCGTTATGTAAAATCCAGAACCTTTAAACACGATGGGTACTGGTGAAAAAAGACGTCTTGCATTGCTTTTACAAACTGGACAAATAGCTATAGCCTTGTCTTTAAATCCTTGTCTAATCTCAAATCTTTGTTTGCAATTCGAACATTGATATTCATAAATAGGCATTACTTATTCTCCCTAAGAAATTATTCTACTGGCTGCGTAAGCTTTTCTGTCGATGTTGCTTCATCATCTTCTTTACTAGCCCTAACATTGAATTCTCCCTTCATATCAAGTACCCCAATCACAAATTCTGGTTGATGAGCTTGTAATACATGCTTATTCCAGCAGTATGCATGTAAATATACTCCACATGAGCAATGAAAAACTGCTCTATCACTAAGCAACTCATTACCACAAACAGCACAGTCCATATAATTACCTCCTGAATAATTAGCACTTAACCTGACCGACTGCTAATTATATTCCAGAAACGCAACTTTCTCAAGTTAATGTTGAATAGCTGTTTAACGTACTGTCAAACAATACGAATTATTGATAGCCATAGCAGGCTGTGCTAAAATGTAGCTAAGTGTTTCAAGCTTCTTGAGGCATAAGATTTAATAAAACAAAAACTGGAGGAGTTAATGACCGCAGAAAAAGGAATGCTCTCTATGATGGACGAAAAAAGAGTATTTTCACCATCAAAAGAACTCAGTAAAAATGCTTATATCAAGAGTATGGAAGAATATAAGCGTATATATAGTGAATCTATCGCAGATCCTGAAAAATTCTGGGGGG
>CAYPSP010000081.1:0-5758 GCA_964413335.1 uncultured Dehalococcoidales bacterium | reverse complement strand
CGCACAACTTTGACTTCCATTTTTTATATACCTCCTTAATTAATTAAAAAAATCATTAGGTCTAAAAATAAGAACAGATTGATTTTTTTTATTAGCTTTGATTACTGTTCCGATAAATATAATATGATCGCCTACTTCAAATCGATGAGATAGTTTACAATCAAGATAAGCAGTGCAATTACAAAGTATCGGAGCACCGGTAGCTTGATACATAAGTTCTTCTTTTCGAAGTTTATCTTGATCTCTGCCTGAAATAAAACCACATTTTCGGGCTAACTCTATTTGGTCTGGAGAAAGAATATTGACAGAAAAATATTTAGCTTTGGATATTAACTCACCAGTGTAATGACTTTTACCTATGGCAACGGAGACCATTGGTGGTTGACTGGACACTTGATTTACCCAAGCAGCAGTCATTCCATTTATTTTTGATCTATATTTGACTCCAATAATATATACACCATGTGTTAATAAATCAAACACTTCTTCAATTTGAGAATTACTCATTGAAATTCTCCTTAAATACATTTTTGCTAACATTCTATTCTGGGCTAGGCGTGCAACTCCATGTAATAATAGCTTTTTGATTACCAATATTCGTTAGTCGATGCGGTACTCCTTCGGGAATAATGATAATGTCTCCTTCTTCTACTTGATAATATTTTCCATTATTTGGTGTGTGCATGAGCACTTCTCCACGACTAACGTAAAAAATCTCATGGGAATTCGGATGTCCAGGATCAACTCCACCAGTTTGCCCGGGCAGCAAAGAAGAGGTTCCAAAAGTTATTTTATTCGTTTTTATATATTCACGGCAAACTTCGGGTCCATCCATAAATGCTTTTGTTTCATTTGATTTAATAACTTTGACTTCCATGATATCAATCTCCCTCAAAGATATTTTTATAGAACTTTTCAATCAATCTATTCAATAAAAAGTTACTTAATTATCATTTATTACTAAATTTTATTCAAATATGAGTCCCCTCTAAAAACTCCATCAAGCAGATTGCCAACATGCACCGGAGTTCGCGAACCATGGCAAAAGCTCAGGGCTTAAGTGAAGCGACGATTCGTCGGATCTAGAAACAACACAACCTGAAGCCGCATCTGGTCAAAACCTTCAAACTCAGCCGCGACAAGCACTTTGTCGAAAAGTTGTACGACATCGTTGTATTGTATTTAAATCTCCCGGACAAATCGCTGGTTCTGTGTGTGTTGACGAAAAGAGGCAAATCCAGACTCTGGACAGGCCTCAGCCGGGTCTGCTGCTAAAGAAAGCGGTGTGGGCGGAACGATGACTCACGATTACCAACGCAACGGCACGACCACCTTGTTTACGGCACTCAGTATGCTGAACGGCAAAGTTATCGGCAACTGCATAGCGCGTCATCGACACTAGGAGTTTATTCGTTTCCTCAAGCAAATAGGTGGAGAAACCCCCTTCGGACTGGATCTTCATTTGATTGTAATCAATTATGGTACCCACAAACATCCGCGAGTGAAGTTCTGGCTCAAACGGCATCCCCGGTTCCATCTACACTTTACACCAACATCCAGTTCCTGGTTAAATCTGGTCGAACGCTGGTTTCGCGAGATCACCGACAAACGGATACGACGCGGTTCTTTTCAAAACGTCTCAGCCTTGATCAAAGCTATCAAAGACTACTTGGAAAATCACAACCAAAATCCAAAGAGTTTCGTCTAGAGCGCTCCGGTGGAGCGTATTTTGGCGAAGATCGCCAAATGCAAAGAAGCGTTGGACGCACTATACTAGATATTCTTCATTCTCAACAAAAGATGGGTTTATTGTAAAAACTCCAATTCCTTGTTTATCGTGGCTAGAATTTCCTCCTACACCAATTACAGGGTCTCTAAAACGATGATTAAACTGCTCTTCCAAATCATAAAAATATTTTAAAAATCTTATTATCATCTCTTATCTATGATTTACTGCTTTCAAATGTATTAATATCTTGCATCTAGACACCAAAATATGTTTTGCTAACATATTCTTCTCTACTTAACTCCTCAGGATTACCTTCCATAACTATCTTGCCACCCTCTAAAAGATAGAGCTTGTCAGCATATTTTGAAGTAAAACTAACATTCTGCTCAGCAATAATAATACTGGCTCCCTCTTTTTTTAAATCTTCTATTGCAGTACCTATTTTAGAAATTACAACAGGGGCAAGACCTAGAGTTGGCTCATCTAGTAATAATAATCTGGGGTTTAACATCAAGGCTCTCCCCAACGACAGCATTTGCCGTTCCCCTCCACTCAATGTTAAAGCTCTTTGCTTCTGGCGTTCATATAGAAGAGGAAAAATTTTAAATACTGTGGTAAAATTATCACTTATTTTATTTCGCGTCAGGTAAGCACCAACTAAGAGATTATCCCAAACGCTCATATAAGAAAAGAGATTTCCTCTCTCTGTAGAATAGCCGATTCCTCGCTTAATTATTTCTCTGGGACGTAGTCCTCGTAAGCTGACACCATCAAAGATGATTTCTCCTTCCCAATGAGTTAACCCAATGATGGAATCGAGAAGTGTTGATTTTCCAGCACCATTAGGGCCAACTATGCCAATACATTCCCCTTTCTCAACATCCAAGGTTACCCCCTTTAATGCTTGAGCTTTACCATAGTAAGCTTTCAGGTTCTCAACTTCTAAAAAAAACATGGTTACACCTCATTCTTTGCCATAGTTATCCTAAATATGCCTCTTTAACCTTTTCATTGTTGATGACTTGTTCAAATGATCCTTCAGCTATTAAATGACCAAAATTAATAACCACTACCCTATTAACAAGAGGAGCTAAAGCTTTCAGGTCATGGCTGATAATGATAAAATTTAAACCCTTTTTCTTAATTTTCTGTTTAAGTAGTTTTTCTATTTCATCAATTTCCTCCACTGTTAAACCAGCAAAAATCTCGTCAAGTAAAATGATTTGAGCGTTAGTTACTAATGCTTTAGCTAACTCTACTCGACGGAGGTCTCCCATAGTCATCTCATAAGGATACTTCGAAAAACACCCGCCAAGTCCGACATTCTCCATAATTTTCTTTATTTCCTCATTGCTAACCGCTACTTCTTTACCTAAACATCTAATGATGCTCGGTGATATGGTACCTATCCGCACACTTTCAAAGATGGGTACTCCCTTAAATGGTCTTGGAATCTGGTATGTCCGAGAAATTCCTTTCACTACCCTTTGGTTAGTGGGTAATTTCGTTATATCTTCTCCTTTAAAGAGGATTTTACCGTAATCTGGGGAAATTTCTCCCATAATTATGTTAAAGGCAGTTGATTTTCCAGCACCATTAGGACCTATAAGACCAAGGACCTCCCCTTCCTCTATATGAAAACTCAAATCGTTAAGGGCTGTTAGCCCACCAAACTTCTTAGTAATTCTCTGTACTTCAAGTAACTTAGTCATACACTTCATCACCGGCCTTTCTCCTGCTTCTTCTACTAAACCAATTTCTTATATCCTGAGCTATACCATAAAATCCTCTTGGTTTATAAATAATAATTAATAATGCTATTAAGGAATAAACAAGGAACCTCCATTGCCCGAAAAGATAGGGGCGCAGATACTCCAAAATAATGGTCACAAAAAAAGCACCAAATATTGGACCGGTAATAGTGCCCATACCCCCAATTACAGCTGCAATGATTATCTCAAGAAGAAAGCCAGTTCCCAAAGCCCGGCGTGGGCCAAGAGATCCTAGATAATGAACATAGAAAGCTCCGCCAATACCCGAAACTACCGCACTGAGAATGAAAGCAAACAGCTTAAATTTATAGGTATTGATACCACTGCTTTCCACTACATCTTCATCTAAACGTATCGCTTTTAACACAATCCCTACGTCAGATCTTGTCACAAACCACAGACCTATCCCAATAATAAACATAAGACCAAAAGCAAGATAATAGTTTGGAATTGCTCCTGTAACTATCGATGGTAAGTTAGGCAATCCTCTGTCACCCCCAGTATACTCGGGATGAACGACAATTAATAATCGAGATAATATCTGTACATAGGCAAGGCTAATAAGACTAAAGAAAGGGCCTCTGACCCTCATACTAGGAAGAAAGATGAGAAGTCCTCCGACAACCGAAACTGCTATTCCCAGTGGAATAGTTATATAAATTGGTAAAATAATATGTGGAGGCTGGAAGGCACCTCTGTAACACAAAATAGCAGTAACATACGAAGCTAAGGCAATCAAGAAAGGGTGACCAAAGCTGATATAACCTGTGTACCCGGACATTAAATCCCAACTCATGGCAAAAATGGATAGATATGCAGCAAAAATCAAAATCCTGATAATACCACTGGGAACAAAGTAGGGCAAGGAAAATATTACCACTATCCCAATTAACCACCAGCGGAATAAACCAATGATAGTTAAATATTTACTTTTATAATGTTTCTTACTCATTATTTACCCCCAGCAACCCTTTTGGCCGAACAAGAAGTACAATGATCATAATCACCAAACCTGGCAGACTTCTCAATCTTTGATTAATTACCAGGGCGGTAATGACTTCAGCAAAGCCAATGATATGAGCAGCAAGAATAGTACCTTCAATACTGCCCAGTCCTCCTATTACCACTATAGCAAAACATACTACGAGCGGGCTAATCCACATGGTTGGTGATAAATAAGAAAAGCTCCAATAGAATACACCAGCAACCCCAGCTAGTGCCCCAGAAATAGCCCAAACTACTAGATTAATCATACTAGGGTCTATCCCTGAGATTATTATCCCTTTTTTATCCATAGGAAGAGCACGTATAGCTCTTCCTATATGAGTTCCTCTAACAAAGAATAATAGCCCCCCTATACATAACCAAGATACAATCAATCCAAAAATAAGTTGATTAGAAAAAGATTCCCCCATAAAGGAAGTTATTCCTTCCACAATAGGTGGAATATTTACATTCTCCCTGAAAAAAACAAGAGACATAACATTCTCCAGGAACATAGCCATTATGATGGTAGATATAAAAACCACAGTGAAATTATCAAGGTATCGTCTAACCCAACCCAGGTATGTAATAATAGAAAGTACAGTACCAACAGAAATAGCAATAATAAAACCTACAATTATGGGAAGCCCTAAGGTATAGGTTGCCATATAATACATATACCCAGTAACCATAATATAGCCTGCATGAGCTAAATTCATCACTCCCCCCACCCCATATATCATGCTAAAACCTAGAGCCATCATGGTATATAACGCACTAAGGAGAGCGCCTTGGATAAGTATCTGCATTTTGTTAATTTCCCCTTTCCTCTTCATTTTTAATCAAATTAAGGAGCATAATTTTATTATGCTCCTTAATTTGATATTCAAGTAAAATTTTTGTTTCCCTTTTACTCTACGGTATCAAATAAGCAGGTACAAAATCACTGTTTTGCTCTCTTTTCCTCTGGGATCCAGGGCATAAAGACAAAGTCCGCATTCTTCCATCTCTCTGGATAGAGAAGGCCTACAGTATCTTCTAGCGGATCCTGCTTTTCTGCTTTCCACTGGAAATACATACTACCTGGTCGTCCATTTTCACCAGTCAAGTCTAACACACAAGAGTGCGTGTAAGCTTCGTCTGGCCCATAGAATTTATAATATTGCCACTTTATATCCTTCCCAGTAGGAGATAAATCATCACGACGTTCATATCCACCATACCTCCAGATGATCAAGTCAGTCTTTTCCATTTCCTTGACGAATTTATCCAG
>CAYPSP010000080.1:0-5846 GCA_964413335.1 uncultured Dehalococcoidales bacterium | reverse complement strand
TAAAAAGTAGTCCTTTTTTACAGTTTTACTGAGGAAATTAATAGAGAAACGAGAACGAGCTGTCCCAAAGTTTATAGCGCAGTTTCTTGCCAATTAGATTCTATGATTCTTTAACCGGTTTCAGTATGAGGGACAGTATAAGCCCGGCTGTGCTGAATCCGATTATCAGCAGGAAGGCCAGGTGGTAACTGCCGGTTACATCGAATATTCTGCCTGCTACAAGTGGGCCAATGGCGCCGCCAGTCATCCCGAAAAACGTGGTGATGCCAAAAAGGGTACCATGTGACCTGGTCCCGAACAGTTCTGCTATCAGCGGTGAGATTAACGCAAAGAATCCACCGTGGGCAAAGCCGTATACGGCAGCAAAGAGATATAATTGCCAGAGTTGTACTGATTGCAGCAACCAGGATACGGAGGCTACTACCATAATGAAGCAAAGCGTAAGTGTTCGTCTATTGCCTATCTTATCTCCGGTAGCACCTATCACAAGACGGCCAGCGATGCTTACTCCACCAATTATTGCAATCAAACTGGCGGCTTGAGCGGATGAAACGCCGACATCTATGGCGTGTGGGGCTATATGGACGAGGAGCCCATTTCCGCAATACCACATTAAAAAGAAGGCTGCGCATACAATCCAGAATTGCTTGATATGGAATGCCTGTCGTGGATAAAACCCTGTGTCTTCCGTTTTCAATTCAGTACATTTGATGGACTCGCCATAAGGTTTGAGTCCCTTCTGACTTGGGTCTCGCCGTAATAGTTGTGCCAGCGGCACTACTACTGCCAGACAGATAAAACCGAGTATAACAAAGGTTGTTCGCCATCCGTAGTTACTAATGAGATGGCTTGAAAGTACCGGAATTATCATAATACCGAGACCGGTACCAACCTTAACTACACCACTCATTAACCCTCTTTTACGGGTAAACCATCTCATCATGGTGGATAGCAAGGAAACATTTGCAGGGCTACCCCAGAGGCCTATCAGTACGCCGTAAAACAGGTAAACCTGCCATATGGCAGTGACGCTAGACATTAAAAAACAGCCAAGGGCAAATATGATACCTCCAACGGTCATTATCAGCCTGGAACCGAGCTTGTCACTAATCTTGCCAATCAGGATGGAAAACATGCCGGCAAGAAAGAATCCCAGTGAGTGGGCGCCGGAGATGGCAGCTCTGCTCCAGCCAAATTCTTCCTCAATGGAGCTTAAGAAGATACCCCAACTGCTTGTAGCTCCATGCATCACAAAAAGCATGAGGAGAGATACTGCAACTATGATGTAGCCATAGAAGATTTTGGGATTCCGCTTATCTGGCAACCGGGCATCTCCTTTTCCCTGGTATGTGGTAACCTGTTTTAACTATATTCACTGTACAAATGGTAAACACTACTCTGCTACAATGCAATGCGGTCTCCATCGAATATGGGTACGATGTCGTATCTGCCTGTCAGGGAGGCGAATTCAAGGTCTGCATTAAAGCCAATGCTTTGCAGGTAACGCCCATGCACACTTTCTGAAAGCACCTTTAATGCCTTATTCTCATCACCATCAGCGAATCCGGTAGCAATGAGAGCGCCATCGCCCAGTTCGTAGCTGACGCCGGCATGCAGCAGTTTCTCCATTATCTTTCCTGCAAGAAGTCCGGCGCAGTAGAGGTCCTCTGCTGAGGGAGTGCCATAGCGGCCGGAGCATACCAGCAGAATACCTGCTGGCGAATCATCAATCGCTGATTTTACCATCGTTGATGCTACTGCCGACAGGTTGGCAAGTGAAGCGATATACACTGGGATTCCGCTGCATGAATGAGTCTTCTGCATGGTGGGAGTTCCGTTCGTGGTGGCGAAGTAAATTGTCTTGCCGGCAATCGAATCGGATGACAGGTATTCGAATGGTGAGTTTCCCAGGTGGAATCCCGGTATACGTAATCCTTCTTCCTCACCGGCAAGAAGGATATCCTTATCTCCTATCGATTCTGCACGTTTTCTTGCCTCCGTAGCATCACGACAGGGATATATAGCGGCTGCTCCGTTTGCCAGAGCTACAACGATGGTGGTGGTCGCCCTCAGGACGTCAATGACGGAGCACAACGAACCCTCACAATCAGAGTCCGAAAGTAACTTAGGAGTGAATACTACATCAATTTTCATTAGCGATTACCATGGCGTACCGGCAGGTTTTAATAGCTGAAACAGGTGATAATTATAGCATACTGTCTGGACACGTAGATGTAAGTCGCTGGGATTGTCAATATTATCTACAATAAAGTTATCACTTTAAGGGTGTTATAATAACTGTTAATTTAGATTGTTTATTTAAGAATTTAAGCTAAATTGATAGGTGAATTCAATGGGAATTGAAATAGATCTGCATGGAATGACCGTGGATGAGGCTCTACCGAGGGTGGATGGATTCCTGAATGGCGCATATGAGGCAGGGCTGTATCGCGTTTGGGTAATACATGGCAAGGGTACAGGCGTGTTACGTCGTGAGGTTAAACGTTATCTGAAGAAACATCCTTTAGTTGAATCCTATCACAGCGCTGAAAGCAGGAATGGGGGAGAGGGGGCTACCGAAGTTGAACTCAGGGATTGGTGAAGCTCCAGGGAAATGTTCTTGCCGAAGGGATTCACTCTGTAGCTGAAAGAGCAGATACAAGATTTTTATGAGTTAATGCTTATTAATTTATTTAACAGGAGTAGCGAGATATTATGAGTAAAAATAGAATAGTTATCATCGGTGGCACCGCTTGTGGACCCAAGACTGCGGCAAGGGCACGCAGGTGTGATCCGCAGGCGCAGATAACACTGATAGAGCAGGGCGCACATTTATCAACTGCGACCTGTGGTTTACCATATTACATTTCCGGGGTAATCAATGAGCAAGAGGATTTATTAACAGTGCGACAGGATTTCTTCGAGGATGTGATGAATGTAAAAATCATGATCAATACCAGGGCCTTAGCTATCGATCGCTCGGCTGGCGAGATTTCTATTCAATCAATGGAAAGCGACCAGGTTTCAAAGATTAACTATGATAAGCTCGTACTGGCGACAGGCAGTTCGCCGCTGGTTCCAAGACTGGAAGGGGTACATCTCAAAGGAATCCATACATTGTCTAGTATCGATGATGCCAACACGATTCGGGATATGGCAGCAACTTCAGGGGTGAACCGTGTGGTTATTGTTGGAGCTGGCCTGATTGGAATGGAAATGGCTGAGGCCTTTGCTTCTCAGGAGTTAGATGTCACTGTGATAGAGGCGCTTGACTGGGTATTGCCCACACTGCTTGATTTTGAAGTAGCGGCAAAGGTTGAAAAACATTTGCGTAGCAGAGGTGTAAAGTTGCTTTTAGGGCAGAGAGTCAAGGGTTTTGTTGGTAATAGTGAAGGAATGCTAACAAAGGTGATTACTGAGAGCACTGAAATCGATGCTGAGATGTCATTACTGTCTATTGGAGCCAGGCCAAACATAGGGCTGGCTAAAGATGCTGGGCTTACCATAGGAGTTGCTGGTGGTATTGCCGTTAACCAGTATTTGCAGACAAGCGACCCGAATATTTATGCTGGCGGAGATTGTGTGGAAAACACTAATCGGATTACCGGGAAGAAAGTGCTTGTTCCTATGGGGTCTACAGCTAACAAACATGGCAGGATAATTGGAACTAACCTGACCGGAGGGAGCGATACCTTTCCAGGTGTAATGGGTACGGCGGTTGTAAAAATATTTGACTATAATGTAGCACGTGTTGGGCTCAACGAATCACAGGCACGGGCAGAAGGATATGAAGTAGTCACTACTATTATTTCTGATTATGAGCATGCCTCCTATTATCCGGATGGCAAGGAGATTCTGATTAAACTTGTTGCTGATAAATCGAATGGAAGGCTTCTAGGAGGGCAGGCAATGGGACCCGGTGAAGTAGCCAAACGAATTGATGTATTGGCAACTGCCATGGCGTTCAAAGCTACTGTGGACGATGTTGCTAATCTTAATCTTGCCTATGCGCCCCCATTCAGTAATGCAATGGACCCTCTGCATAAGGCGGCTAACGTCATCCGTAATAAAATCTCAGGATGTGCGAAGGCATTGGATCCCGTAGAGGTCAAACATTTACTTGAAACGGATGAGGATGCGATTATTCTTGATGTACGCTCTCCGGGTGAGTGGGATAGCTGCCGTATTGAAACAGCGCAAACAAAATTGTTACCTCTTAAAGAATTGCGGTCAAAATTGGAGAGCTTACCCAGGGATGCGGAGATAGTAATCTATTGCCAGACTGGTACACGTGCCTATCAGGCACAGAGGATACTGGCCAGTGAAGGCTTTGAGAATGTTAAGTTCCTGGATGGTGGCATTATTGCCTGGCCCTATGGGGTAACTATTATCAAGCCATACCTGTGCTGGTAAGCAAGCTCAGCCCTCTGCTACACCATTTCTTAAGTGCTGGATGGTATTCTTTTCCTACAATACCTATTGATATTATCGTTTATGCATACACTTTAATATGTTTATCTATGAGTATTTTCCCAATCTCACTTGAATATGGTAAATCTTCTAGTATTACACCTTCGCTAACACAGAGTAATTCAACCCCTATGGGTTTATCGTTAGCATCATAGTCAATACGACGTTCATTATCTATGTCTTTTCCATAGGCGTACTTGTTATCACTAAGATATATATATATAGCATCTGCCTCTTTATCATGTTCTACCCTTGTTCCTATCAACTCTTTCATCTTAATCACCTACTGTCATGACTTTAATCATTTTTTGAAATATCTTGCTGCTTCATCCTTTTACGAGCATGAGCAGTATAAAATATCATTCATCTTTGTCCTATTAATTCTACATAAAAGATGCACTCTGTCTGTGATATTGTCAAGTATTTTACCTATTGACACCTCTTGATTCATTGGTAGAATGGAATTGGGATAGCACATTTTTCCTACCCAATTCTGGCACAAAACAACGTAACAATGGTCATCAATTGTAATCCCGCACTGACAATCATGCTCAGTGTCAACCACCCATTGTGGTTGACAACTTGCTAAGGCTTGCGATGATTGTTCTTTTTGTAGCTCTATAGTTTTGATAAAGGAACATCCCCTGTCATTCCTGTGAAAGCAGGAATTTATACGTGGTTATGGAGTGCCCTCCGGATGCCTGCTTCCGTGGATATGACAGAGCGGGAAACCATCATCGTGGGTAAGTGAAAGCAATCACAGCAAACCGGAGGAAGGGAAGGACTGAACCACATATACCTTCGGGGTTTACTTTATAATAATTTATGACTATTATATAAATATAGGGTCGGGAAGTGGAGAAATGGCTGATTCAGGGAAGATATATATAGGAACATCAGGGTGGTCTTATCCCAGGGGTGAAGGCAGGTGGACTGGGTACTTCTATCCCACGCAAAGGATAAACGAGCTTGAGTATTATAGCCAGTTCTTCAATACGGTAGAGATAAACAGCTCGTTTTACAGGCCACCACCACCGAAATATGTAGAGAAATGGGTTCGCAGCGTCCCTGACGATTTCCTTTTTACGGTTAAACTGTGGCAGAAGTTCACTCATCCGGTGATGTATGAAGAGGCTTCAGGTGAGGAATCAACAATATATCCTGAGGATGTGGACTTATTTGATGAAAGCCTCAAGCCACTTGTACAAAGCGGAAAGCTTGGTGCTTTGCTGGCACAATTTCCTCCCAGTTTCAAAAACAACGGTTTTGGACGGCGCATGTTAAACGGTGTTGTCAGGATATTTGGCAGATATAACCTGGCGGTAGAACTCAGGCACAAAAGCTGGAGTGACACTGAATATGCCGCTGAATTGTTC
>CAYPSP010000079.1:1039-6008 GCA_964413335.1 uncultured Dehalococcoidales bacterium | reverse complement strand
GTGTCAGACATAAGATTTGATTATTTAGGAGGAAATAGTACAATAGAAATTATAACCTTAAATAGCTATTACAGAATTGGCTTAGCAATTAACCTAGCTTTAATCCAAGCTAATAGACATAATTTCCCCGTATTGCACCACTTCCCTTTGCAAATCCCTAACTGTATCCATGCTCTCCTTAAAACAACTTTCTGTAAATGAGCTAAGAATCAACTCTACGCTTTGCGTATCCTGCTTCTCCAGCAAAACACCAACCTCTTTTTCAATAGAAGTTAATTCTTTTACAAACTTGTTTTCCAGTTTATTAAATTTTTCTCTGACAATAGGGTGTCTTTGACTCCATGTGCTTCCGATTTCATCCCCCTTGGTAAAATCACATAACCTCTTGGATTCCCACCAATAAGAATCAGGGGTATACTCATCTAGTGTAGCCTTATTCGGAGCAATAACTTTCTTGCCCGCTGTGCCTACACAACCAACCATGGCAGGAAGTTGATTACCTTGTAAAAAAACAGGTACGTATAAGCCATTACATGGAGGACCGGCACACCACCACATGACAGGGAGCTTGCCAGAATTCACAGGTGGCAAGACAAAGATCGCCGAACTTGCGGTATGTCCCCAGGTAGAACCGGATGGCGATGCATGCATGCAGATTGTGGTCAATCCTGGCATCGTCGGATTAAATGTAGTATCAGCACGAAAAGTATTCTCATAATGGTCCCTTAAAACGCGCTTAAACCATGCTATATCTATGTTTCCCTCTCTCTCTAAGAGAAGTTGACGAAATCTCCTGGCTCGGCTATAAGATAGCTCGGCAGGAAAATGGAAATTGGTATAAGCTAAAGATGCATTGAATTCACTTACCCTGTCAGCGGGCCACCAGCCCTTCTCAACGGCATAGTTAATAACTGTTGAGTCGCATGCATTCCACCTTGTAGTAATACAAGGTTCGTTAGAGATAGCCCAACTACCCTCCAAGAGTCTCAGGGCAGTCCAATGTTTCCCGTAGGTCTCCACCACCCAAGCTTCAGTAGTATCAGCCACCATATACGAATTATCATATCCATGGCTGTTATCTTCCCCTACATAAGAACTCCCAAATTGTCCATATTTTTCGACAAGCCTGCCAATCCATGCTACAGCTTCAGACGAGCTTTTACTCCTTTCAAGAGCAAGTCTGACAATATCCATTCCCAATAGTCCTAAAGCTGGTGACTTACCTGCCTTATAAGCACTTGTTTCTTCCCTATTAGTTTTAGTCCTAATAGCTTCATTACCTATGGCGACGCGATATTCATTCACTCCTTCTTCATACCCCCAACACCAGTAAGGTCCTGCACCAAGCGTTGAATATATCTGCCGAACTTGAGGGATGTTTCTATGCTCCAGTTGAATCGAAGTATTTGCCTCAAATGATTGCCTTTGGTGAACCTCCAGGCGTTGGGATTCGAAAATACGCCTATCGCTATTTTTACCGAGGATGGTATATCCACTCTGAGTGACATCTGGTAGAGCAACCCCTGTGTCACAACCTAATATAGTATTCATTAGAGCACCTCTATCAAACGTTCCAAGCTATGCTACGTTTATCAGTTCCAAATTTATTCCTCCACCTCATGCTTGGTTAAAAGCATTAACACAAGCCTGTGAAAGTAAACTTAAATGAGACCCACTACCATGTTTTTACAGCTCCACCGTCAAAAAGCAGGTCTGCCCCTATGAGGTATTTCCCCATCTTTGAGAAGCCTACTATAAACAAATTAGCTACTTCTATAGGAGACATCATATCCTTTACCTGCGACCTGCTCAGCATTATATTCATTACCAATTCCTCCTCAGAAACCCCTCTCTGCTTGGCCTGTTCTGGAATTTGTTTTAATACTATAGGAGTCTTACAAAAACCCACACTTACAGAAAATGACCTTATCCTTCCCTGCCCTTCAGCAGCAATAGCTTGAGTTAGTCCACGAATGCCGAACTTGGTCATACTATAAGCAGGCTTGAGCTTGGTTGCTATATGACCAAGTTGAGAGCTCATATTCCCCACCACCCCAGTACCATCCTTACTGTCCTTCATATAAGGCATGCAAAGTTTAGATAGGTAAAGAGGCGCCCTCAAGTTGATTTTCTGCATAACATCATAAGCTTCCATGGGAAAGTTTTCCACCGAATCAATATGCTGAATGCCTGCTATGTTGGCCAGGAACTTAATCTGCCCATATTGCGAAGCCTCCTTAACATATTTTTCGATATCCTCGTCACTTGTAAGGTCAGCTTTAATAAAGATGGCCTTGCCTCCCATTTCCTCAATCAGTTCAATCATTTTCTGTCCTCTAGCATCATTAGTCCCAGAGCCTACAACTGTTACTCCATTCATTGCCAAAGCGATGGCCGTAGCCTTACCAAGACCGCTGGTAGCACCCGTTACCAGAGCGACACTCTCCTTATTAAAATACTTATCCTTTACTATCAATACTTCCTCTTTAGTAATAGCAGGTTCATGCAGGTCAAATTTGGAGTCATTCATTTTTCATTCATCTCCATTTTAAAAATATTGTTTATATTATATCGCTGGTTGTCATGTTATCTCTAGCGAGTGAAAAGCAACACTATTAACAAATGCTATAATTACAAGCTGCTGGTTATCCTAGTGGGAAATACCAATAGTTTATAATAACCATGCTAGTGACAATACTTTTTCGTATTATGGCAAAGTAGCATGTTAGATATAAAGCAAGCCTAAGAAAGTGAAGATACAAATATGAGAGAAATTGCAACCACTAAGATTACTGAGGCAGTAGCAGGGCTTTTCCAGAAAGCATGCTATCACCTTCCAGAAGACGTTCTATTTGCCCTTCGAAAAGCGAGAAACATGGAGGATTCGCCAGTGGCACGTGACGTTCTGGATAAACTGTTAGAAAATGCAGAATTATCTGCTAAAGGAGAAATCCCTCTCTGCCAAGACACAGGTACTGCAGTAGTCTTCATCGAACTAGGGCAGGATATTCACATAAATGGGGGAGATTTCTATGCCTCAATCGCTGAAGGAGTACGTCAGGGTTATGATAGAGGTTATCTGCGAAAATCTATAGTACGACATCCTTATTCAGACAGAATTAATACATTGGACAATACTCCACCCGTCATCCATACGGATATAGTACCTGGTAATAAAATAAGGATAATAGCAATGCCTAAGGGAGGCGGCTGTGAAAATATGACTCAACTGAGAATGTTGCTCCCTAGTTCAGGGCGCCAAGGAATTATTGATTTTGTAGTAAACACAGTAGAAGAAGCTGGAAGCAATTCCTGCCCTCCAATTATTGCAGGTGTAGGAGTAGGAGGAACATCGGAAAAAGCTATTTTATTGGCAAAAAAAGCTCTCCTGCGCGAGATTGGTACAGTAAACTCTAATCCCGAACACGCTAAATTGGAAGACGAAATATTAGCGCAAATCAACAAGCTTGGTATCGGTGCCATGGGATATGGTGGCAAAATTACCGCACTTGCAGTTCATATGGAAGTTTTCCCCTGCCATATTGCAAGTTTGCCAGTAGCTGTTAATATGCAATGCCATAGTGCACGTCATAAGGAGATCCTCTTATAAAAACCTGCCTGAAATAGAATTAGGAGAGAATAAATGCCAAAATATATCACTCTTCCCCTGACTGATGAAATTCTAAAAGGCCTTCGAACCGGAGATAACTTGTTGCTCTCTGGTCTTATTTATGTTGGCCGTGATGCCGTCCATAAGAAGTTGACCCAAGTAATGGACCAAGGAAAACAGCTACCCCTGGAAATAAAAGGGGCCACTATTTACTACATGGGGCCTTCTCCTGCCCGTCCTGAGAAAGTGATAGGGGCTGCAGGACCTACCACCAGCGGCAGGATGGATAGCTATGCTCCTAGATTGATAGCTGCTGGGCTTAAAGGGATGATAGGTAAAGGCATGAGGTCTCAAGATGTTAAAGATGCCATGATAAAATATAAAGCAGTATACCTCGGGGCGATAGGTGGCGCAGGGTCTATAATTTCAAATAGTATATTGGAGGCGAAGATAATAGCTTATGAAGAACTGGGGGCTGAAGCGCTACGCCTCTTAAAGGTGAAAGATTTCCCTGTTACGGTGATAAATGATATTTACGGTGGGGACCTCTATCACGAGGGAAAGATAAAATATCAGATTTCTCCTATTGTCTCTAAACAATAAATTATCTATTATGTACAGAATGATTTCTAATATAACTATTCCATGGTAAGAAGAAATATTGGAGATTCTCTTTTAATCAATCTCTTTTCGATCTGTAAGCTAATTCTATATAGCAACAAAACACAAATGAGTTGTTTACCTATTATGATAACGACTCTAGTCAATTCTTCGAATATATTATATATTCCACGACCAATAGAAATAATGGAAACAGAATACTTAATGAAATCTGCGTATCTAACCCAATTACTTGGGTCTCGCTTATCATATTTAGTGATTTAAAAGCTATAAAAATTATCGCCCCCAAAGATAGGCTCTGAATAATCCCAAAAATCCAAAAAACGGTTTTCTTTCCCATAGATACTTTCTTAATGCTCCTGCTTTCCACGTAATAGCAAACAGTTTCATAGCTTCCCCATCAATGTTGCACTTGGCATTGATTTTATTACAAGTTTTAGTTTAAATTCCACCCAGGAAAACTTGTTCATATTATTATACGGGCTACATTAAGCTGGCGGAGGGGGTGGGATTCGAACCCACGTTCGCAATAAACGAAAACGGTTTTCAAGACCGTCGCCATAGACCACTCGGCCACCCCTCCATAGCGATTTCTAAAGCTAAATTAGTAGTATTAAGCATCCTCATCACTAGACATAACTAGTTTTTGCTAATAATTTGCTAATAATGATTTTCAACAGACTCATTTTCGGATTCATTATACTTGGTGGTAAACGCCTCGTCAAAGCGTTTGGCTGC
>CAYPSP010000079.1:0-1029 GCA_964413335.1 uncultured Dehalococcoidales bacterium | reverse complement strand
GACTGTAGGTATCAAGCGTAATCGCTATTGTAGCATGACCGAGCCTTTCTTGTACTATCTTAGGGTGCACACCTTGCTTTAACATTAAAGAGGCATGAGTGTGCCTAGCGTCATGGAGTCGAATAACCTTAACACCGGCACGAGCGGCTAATATGGTCCAGGCTCTAGTAATCGTATTAGGATGTAAAGGTTTACCTTCCAGGGTGCTGAATACCAGGTCATCATCTTTTGGTAATACTCCCTGCATGGTTCGCATTACCTCTTGTTTTTCCTTATGCTCCTGCAATAGCAAGGCTGTAGAAGGGGTCAGGGATACCATACGGCGGCCTTTAGCTGTCTTAGGTGCCCTATAAATAATGCTACCGTCCCGAAGCTGGTGAAGACTACGGTTGACATACATCTGACATAGGAGCAGGTCAATATCAGACCATCTTAGAGCTAGAAATTCAGACCGTCTCATACCAGTAAAAAGGGCAGTATAAAACAGCACATAGTAGGGTGTGGCTTTGGCGGCCTCAAGGAAGCGAATCATATCGTCTTCTCCCCATGTTTGCATCTCTGGATGTTCGGCATGGGGCGGTTTAACAGCATCAGCGACATTTCGTGATAATAACCCCCACTCTACCGCACTTTGCAGGGCTTTATGTAAGGCAGTATGATGATGTCTTACCGTCTGAGCACTCAAGCCTCCAGCACTGTTGCAACGTCCAATACTCAACATCTCTGAATAATACTTTTGCAGGTGTTCTGGTTTAAGCTGTGTTAGGGGAATATTGCCAAGCTGGGGAATAAGGTGCTGACGACTGATAGATTCATAGCCTTCAGCAGTCCTGGGGGCAAGGTTAGGCAATACATAGTCTTTTAGCCACCTCTCAAGGAATTCCTCCAGTGTCGTTTTGCTTGGCTTCATAAACATCCCATTATCGAGCTGGTTTAGAATCTCTGAAAGCCTCTTTTCAGTCTCTTTTTTAGTTCCTTTGACACTGACCCATTGCTGCTTATACTTACCTGTTGTGGAGTCCTTACCCA
>CAYPSP010000078.1:0-6026 GCA_964413335.1 uncultured Dehalococcoidales bacterium | reverse complement strand
GCCCCATCATCAAGTGCCTGTTTGAGCAGATTCTTCATCTGGCGCATTTGTTCAGTTGTTGGAGTGGCGGAGTCAAATCCCATTACGGCGAGGCGGATGGTGCCCTGTCCCACAAGGGGAGCAATGTTCATCGCAGTGCCCCGGGCTGCCACCTTCTGGTAGAATTCTCTGATGCTTTGCCAGTCCCAACCATAGTCGAAATCCTTTTTCAGAAAGGGTGAAAGATATGCTTTCAGCAGTTCAAGGTAATCTGGATTTACCGGTGCCATGGAAAGTCCGCAGTTACCGGCGACCGAGGTAGTTACACCCTGCATCAGGTAATTCGTGGCGTCTGGAAATGCCAGGATACCATGGTCGGCATGGTTATGCAGGTCGATAAATCCCGGCGCAACGATCAGCCCTTTAGCATCTATCACCTTACTGCCCTCGGCAGGTATATAGCCTAGACTTTTAATTTTGCCGTTGGATATTCCTATATCCCTTTTAAACCATGGGCTGCCGGTGCCATCAAGTACTCTTCCTCCCTTTATTACTAGCTCAAAATCATCTGGCATATCTGTTAGCCTCCTAATAATTGTTACTGCCTTACTGTAAGGTGGAAGGCGGACGTTTTAAGTAGCTAAGAATATCAGAGATTAGTTATTTCTAATTTGATATTGTTCTATTGTACCCTGACCAACGTCTCCCTGGTGTGTGTTACAGACTTGTCCCCCACCAGCCAAAACGGTAGAAGCCATTAAGCTGAGCACCAATACCAAAACCAGCACAATCATTGAAACGTAACCGGAGATTCTCTTCAAAGTATCACCTCTCAATAAGTTAATCGACGAATCGTAGGTTTATCGCATTAGAAAGGGTGAGGTCAAACATATATCTTTTTAATAATTACTGTTTTTACTATCTGTTTTGAAGCAGGGCAGAGTCGTATACACTCAGTGCAGCCACTAGCGGCATGACGGAAGGAAGCGCAGGCAAGAAAAACAGTAAAACCAATTTAACAGGTTAAGAAAAATGAATAATAAAACCAATGTTTTAAGAATTCGTTATTCACTGTGATGGATTAAAAGAACACAACCTTATTGTTAGAAAGGAGTATCCTGCAGGTAGCACTGTGCTGTCTCCTGGTACTTTATTGTTTCAGTCTTGGTCATTGACCCTGAGGCAATCTGTCGAACCAAATCGCATAATCTTTCTCCGGCTTGACCGACATTCTCTTTACCTTCGATAACTGTACCACTAAAAAGATCTATCCCTTCTCCACATGCCGCATAAGTTTTATAATTCGCCGTCGTTACCAGTTCTGGTGCCACAATGGTTGGCATTGGTGGTAGTAAAGTATCTTCCAGTCTGCCACCACCGCCTATCTGGTAAAGTACTATAGTGGCGCCTGCAGCTACATAACCAAGGAATATGCTTGTGGGTTCCTGCCAGTTGTCCACGAAATAAAGTCCTTTACCGGGTGGACATTCGGCGTATTTGAGGACTCCCTGAATTGGGCTGTTCCCACTTTTTACTATGGCGCCCAGTGATTTCTCTTCCAGTGTTGAAATACCGGCAGCGATATTGGCTGGTACAGGGTTTATATTTCTGATGGATTCCCCGATATGCTTGCCCCTTTCTTCTGTAGCCAAGGCTGCATTGATAATATCCTGGGCTACTTTACTATTAACGGCACGTTTTGACAGTATATGTTCAGCTCCGATTATCTCAGTTGTTTCCCCGAAAAACGCAGTACCTCCTGATTTAACCACGTGGTTGAAGAGTTGTCCCACTACGGGGTTACCCGCTATACCCGAAGTTGGATCTGAACGCCCACACTTTACTCCGATTACTAGCTGGCCGTCATCAACTGGCTCTCGGCGAACATGAGAGGCATTGCGTACCATTAGCCGGGCTACACGGATTCCCTTCTCGATAACATGGAGAGCATCGGGATATTCCTTGCTTGAAATAAATTCAACTGGCTTTCCGGTTTTACCAATTTCTGCGGCGATGACTTCAGGGTCGAGTTCAGGATAGCCAGCACCCAGGCTTATGCTGTGTATGATAACTCCTGCCACGTTCGGGTTTTTCCCCAGCCCGGTTATCACTCGAGCAATGGTTTCCCTGTCCTGCTTTGAACGTCCGCTGCCACTATCAGCAGATATTATCGTTCGTGTTCCATTGACGAATTCACATATTTTACTGGATATTAAACCGCCAGGTAACACAAGAACGTAATTTCGTGTACCGACCGTACCGTTTTCTCTACGATATCCTAGAAATGCCATTACTCAACTCCTTTTCTAGTGAAAACAATAATATAAGTTATTAAAAAAGTAAATATCAAAAAGTAATAGCTCTTTGTTTGCACAGAGCATTATCTCTTAAATTGCTCGTATAAGATAGCCCCCATGATTTGATTATATCAAAGAAAATTATGCTATAAAACAGGTTTTCTAGACTTCCCAATAACTATAAGTTATCATTGAAGCTATCATTCTGCTACAAGAAGTTCTGGAAATTTACCAGTTAATAGACCAGCCTGGGAAGCCAGTAAATCAAATTGCCGAACTGTTTTACAAAAGCGGGGTCGAGAAACATAATCTTCAAAGCAAAACAGTAGAGGAGAAAAATGGCTCTACTGATTTTATTAAAATCACTTTCCCGGGGATAAAGGGTAAACAGAAAGGAGGCAAAGTTCCTACCCTGGGCATTATCGGACAATTGGGGGGACTTGGTGCCAGGCCTACGGTTATCGGTCTTGTTTCTGATGGAGATGGTGCCCTGACAGCCCTTTCAACAGCTTTGAAACTGGCTCGGATGCAAAAATTAGGTGACATCTTTGATGGTGACATAATCATTGCTACTCATATATGTACAAATGCTCCCACTGTAGCTCATGAGCCTGTGCCATTTATGGGATTTCCCGTTGAACTGTCCACTATGAATAGCTACGAAGTTGATTCTCAGATGGATGCTATCCTGTCTGTCGACACTTCCAGGGGAAATCGAATAGTAAACCATCTTGGCTTTGCAATATCGCCGACAGTCAAAGAAGGATATATTCTACGAATCAGCGAAGATTTACTTACTATCATGAGTATCACTACTGGCGAACCACCTGTTACCTTTCCGATAACAACTCAGGATATCACTCCGTATGGCAACGGCCTGTATCACTTTAACAGCATTCTCCAGCCGGCTGTTGTTACGAAATCTCCGGTAGTTGGGGTTGCCATAACTTCAGAGGTGCCCATTTCTGGATGCAGTACCGGCGCCAGTAATGCTAACCAGATTGAGCAAACAGGACGGTTTTTAATAGAGGCAGCCCAGTCATTCGGTAAAAACAAATGCAGCTTTTATGATGCAAAAGAGTTCAAACTGCTAACCCAAAAATACGGCTCGATGAAGCATCTTCAGTCTTCTGGAAGAAATACTTAATAGAGAAGCAATACTGTTTCTCTAATTGCAAACCTTATTTTGTAACCATGTAGACAGGCTCTTATTAAATAACAGGGTTAGATTAGTTTGTCCACTTCGGCTTTGTCTTCAGCAGTCAGTTTCCAATTCGCTGCGGCCACATTGGCTGATATTTGCTCAAAATTCATAACTCCGGCGATAACTGAACTTAACCATGGATTAAAGAGCAGCCAGGCTATAGCAAGTTCTCCGACACTGTGACCACGCTCTTTTGCGAAGGATTCCAGTTTTTCCAGTTTATTGTAGTTATCATTAGTGACGATATCATCATAGATTGAAAAAGGCTTTGCGAGTCGCATTCCTGCAGGTATTTCTTGTCCACGGTGATATTTACCGGTAAGGAAGCCGCTGGCAAGTGGTCCCCATGGTATTACTCCGATACCATGTGCTTCGCAACAGGGAACCAGTTCCTTCTCGATACTGCGGTCAAGCATGTGGTATTTTGGTTCCAGGTTGTGAGTTTTGGAGGTCCACCAGGCATCATCGAGCTGCCATGCATCATAGTTGGAGCATGCTATATAACGTACCTTGCCGTCTCGAACCAGGTTATCCATTGTACGCAAGGTTTCCAGGATAGGGGTTGTCGGATCGTTCCAGTGGATATAGTACAGGTCGATATAGTCCGTGTTAAGACGTTTCAAACTTGTCTCTACTGCTCTCATAATATAATCTCGCGAGCCGCCTTGCTGGGCAGGAGTTAATGTACGCGGGTAAGCAAATTTCGTAGCAACAATAACTTGAGAACGTTTTCCTTTTAATGCCTGGCCTATTATTTCCTCGGACTTTCCATTAGCGTATAACTCAGCAGAATCAATGAAATTAATACCTGCATCCAGGGCATGGTTAATGACCTCGATAGATTGTTTTGTATCAGACCTTCCTCCGAAGTTATTACCTCCCAGCCCGATTTCAGAGACTTTAAGACCAGAGTATCCAATCCTGCGATATTCCATTTTAACTCCTTTTACGTGCCGTATTTTCTGTCCTCATTATAGGATAGTCTATTATTATTTAACAAGCCGTCAATTTGTGTCCTGTAAATACCTCTGATTATCGCTACTCCGTATACTGGTTGCTACAGGTGGTGTTGTTGCCATAATAATTGATGACACCAAAACAGCACAGGCGAATAGTAACCATGCTGCATGATAGCTGCCATAGTTGTCGAATACCCACCCGGCAATAATCGGGCCCAGAACGCCCCCTATTGCTACAAAGCCCATCATAAAGCCAAAGAGTGTTCCAAGGTTATTTCTGCCAAAGTATTCCCTCATTAAAGCTGCTCTTATCGGTAAATTACTGCCCCAGCCAATGCCATAAAGGATAATGAAGGGTATAAGGGGCCACATTCTTTCTGCAAGAACATTGCTGAAAAACAAAAGCCCCAGACTCACCATGATAATAAATCCGGATGCTATTTGTGTTTTGTTAAACCTGTCACTAAGCCATCCGGCGGAAAGACGGCCGATGATACTAACTAGCGGGATAGCTGTTGCCACCATGCTTGAGGTTGACCTTTCGATACCAACGCTGCTGAGATAAGGCATAACGTGTACAACTACGGCACTTAATGGAAGAAATAGCAGTGACATTGCCAAGCCTATATGCCAGAAGGCGCGGCTCTTCAGAGCTTCCTTCACGCTGATATTCACCTCTACCTCAAGGGGCTGTGCTGGAGTCGTCTCCTCTGATGGAATTGCGGTGTCTATTTGATCGCCGTCAGGCAGGTACCCGTATTGTTCGGGTTTGTGCCTGAAAAGGAATGATAGTGGTACTCCTATGATAAAAGTGAACATAGCAAGAATAAAAATGGCAGTTCGCCAATCATATACATCGATGAGTCTGACTACTATAGGAACCAGCAGACTGCCTATGGCAAAGCCACAAGCCATAATTCCAGTGGCTATACCTGCATTTCTCCGAAACCAGTTGCTCACTGTTGATATAAATACTGTTGGGCTAAGGCCACTGATGCCAAACGCGACTATAACAAAGGTGCCATAGAACATGCTGAGAGAGGTGACACGGCTTAGCAGAATTAAAGCAATCCCGAGAAGAATAATTCCACCAAGTATCAGCCGTCTTGGCCCCCAACGGTCGACAAGAAAACCCATGAGTGGAGCAAGAAGCCCCATGTTAGCGCCTCGTAACGATGCCGCAAATGAAACCTGTGTATAACTCCAGCCAAACTCATTAGCTATTGGCTCAAAAAAAGCAGTAAATCCGAGGATAAAAGTCCCACCCGTGTATAAGGAAAGTAGGAAGCATGCGCCAACAATCCACCAGCCATAAAATACCTTTGATGACTTTTTAGTTAGCTCTTTCATACACACAGCCTTCTTTAATTTTTATCATAAGCCGCATCACCGCCAGTGCATCCATCCCAAACTCTACCAAACCATTTAAATAGAGGGATTTTGTCTATGCAAGATTGGACACACAGGACGAAGCAGGCAACGCCGCTTTAATTTACGTTGAACGATGATGACTGGCGCATTATAGCATGAAGGATGGTGATTTGCTTACGAGTTTAATTATCACGCAAAACCATCTCGTTGCTTCAG
>CAYPSP010000077.1:4460-6108 GCA_964413335.1 uncultured Dehalococcoidales bacterium | reverse complement strand
AGAGATGGAAGATAAAAACCAAAAAGAACATAGGGTTAGATTAAGAAAGAAATTTGAAAAGTCGGGGCTCGACGCATTTCACGATTATGAGATGCTAGAGATGCTATTGACGTTGAGCCGTGTAAGAATTGACTGCAAACCTATTGCGAAAGAGGCGATACAGAAATTTGGAACATTACGAGGGGTATTAAGCGCCTCCAGGGAAGAGTTACAAACTATTCATGGAATTGGCCCCGCCAGTATTTTCATCATAAAACTGATAGAGCAGGTATCACAGCAATTGCTGAAAGAAAAGTTGAAAGATAAAACATACTGCAAGTCTTCCAGGGAAGTCTTCGATTACCTGTATCTATCAATGAGAGACCTGAAGATAGAGACATTTAAGGTTATGTTTCTAAACGTGCAGAATCAAATCCTGGTAGTAGAAGACCTGTTTGAAGGCAGTCTGTCTGCCAGCGCGGTCTATCCCAGAGAAGTGGTAGGGAAAGCAATTAAATACAACGCTGCCGCCATGATATTTGCTCACAATCATCCCTCAGGGAATCCAACGCCCAGCGAAGACGATAAACAAATAACCAGAGACCTGGTATTTGCCAGTAACATTATGCAAATTAAAGTACTGGACCACATTATCATAGGTGACAATAAGTACTTCAGCTTTGCTGATGACGGACTGCTGGAGAAATATAATAAGGATTTCTCAGTTATCAGAAAAAGATAAGATACATTACCTGAACAGCATAATTTCAGTGGCGTTGGATTAAATGGTAACTATGCTGTTTTTTCTTCTTTAAAAATCCTAAGCACTATATCATGTATCTTGCCATTTGTAGCCAGGACTTCGTTCTTATCGCTGCTTGTGCTGAAGGGATTGCCTATGAAATCAGTTGCTCTTCCCCCTGCTTCAGTTACCAGAATGATTCCGGCGGCACAGTCCCACAGTTTATCTCCAACTACACTGAAGCCATCATATCTACCACAGGCAACATTACATAAATCCAATGCGGCTGACCCCGCACGCCTGACTGCCTGCGCATCCCTTAATAAACGCAGGAAATTCTTCTCGCTTTTCCTGAATTCTTCCGATTTACGGTCATAAGGAAAGGCGGTAGCTACCAAGCTTTCCTCCAGGACATTCACCCCTGAAACAGACACCTTCTGCTTATTCAGATAGGCGCCTCCACCTTTTACAGCGCTAAACATCTCATCGGTACTGGGAGCATATACCACCCCTACAATGATATCCTCACGATGTAACAGGGAGATAGACACGGCGAAATGCCTGAAACGATGGTTGTAGTTTATGGTTCCATCCAGGGGGTCAACAACCCACATATAATCTGAGGTGTTTTCATTCCCGCCACCCTCTTCAGAAAGGAAACTGTGCTCGGGGAAAGCACTGGAAATGGTATCGATTACAATTTTTTCAGCCCCGGTGTCTGCCTTTGAGAAGGGGTCCTTGTGCCCTTCATCCTTATAATATATCTCTCTCTTGTTGTTCAGTTGCTCTAACAGAAAGCTGCCAGCCTGACGCGCAGCACCCTCTGCCACGGCAAGAAATTCTTTCACAATATGTTTTCCCTCTTTCTTTTTATTACTTCTTTATCTCAGGATTTTAACACTCTAATCTCTCCAGGGGAGTTAACAT
>CAYPSP010000077.1:0-4360 GCA_964413335.1 uncultured Dehalococcoidales bacterium | reverse complement strand
ACGCCAGCCTTAGCTAATTCCTCTGAGACCCAGGCAATATCCAAATCTTCCAGTTTTTCTTTGGTCGGTACTGCCAATTCAGGGTCCCATCCTGACATTGCATAATATGTCTGCAATGCCTCTTTCATACTTTCCTCAGTAATGACAAGCTTGTCTTTCAGAGGACCTTTTGTAAAAGCCTTATAGAAACGCTCAGGGAGAATATCATCTTTAGCCAGATACCCCTCTCTGGCATTGAATGCCCTGGCCATCGCTAGGGCGCGTTCTCCGACTTTCATTAATTCCAGTAAGCTGGTATTCCACCCAGTACAGGCATTGACAAGTTCAACCGTCTGGCTGGGACTGAACGGCGGGAATATACAGATGGTGGCACAGTTCTGGAAATGCCTCCAGTTGATGAAGTATCGAGATAAACGTACTTTCGCAGGCCCGAAGTCAAGCCTGGACAGAGGGTCGAGCACCCCCATTTCATTCACCCATGGCATCATTCCAGCACCATCGGCTTCAAACATAACGTCATGGATATTATGAACATGGTCAGCACCCGTAGGTGAAATCGCATAGCCAATTCCCAATCCTACTTTTCCCCTGGGCTCGTGCATGGGGATTTCCTGCCCTTTTATCTGCATGGCATACTTCATTGCGCCTTTCCCTATCTTTTCAGCGGCATTTTTCACGCCTTCTGCAAGCAAATCCCCTAACCCTTCTCTATCGGCAATCATCTGTACCATCTTCATCATGGCTTCAGCATTACCGAATTTCAGCTCTATACCATCGGTGTCTTTCGTGCTTAGAATACCATTTTCAAAACATTCCATGGCGAAAGCAATACAGGTGCCAACAGCAATAGTATCGAGGCCATAGGATTGGCAAGTTTGGTTCCCGCTGGCTATAGCTTTCAGGTCCCTTATTCCACATAATGAACCCAGAGAGGCAATCGTCTCATACTCAGGGCCTCCGTATAAGGGTTCTACGTTATATGGCGCTTCATTGATTGTTACTTCACGTTTACAGTAAATAGGGCAGGCATAACAATTGTCTCTGCCAGAGAGGATTGTTTTGGTCATCGTCTCACCTGCTATATCCATATACCCTTCAAACTGGCCTTCCTGGAAGTTTCTGGTAGGCAGGATACCTCCCTCATTCAAGCCAGGAATACCATCAGAGGTACCATTATCCGTCATGCCTTTGTACAGGTCCTTGTTATCAATCAGCCACTTGGCAAGTTCACGAACCTTCTCAGAATCTGCGAGAGGCAAATTTTGATGACCTCGTACCGCTATGGCTCGCAGTTTCTTAGACCCCATAACCGCACCATGCCCATTACGACCATAAAAGTGGGTAAGGTCATTGCAGATGCCAGCAATTCGCACCAGTTTTTCCCCCGCAGGGCCAATCTGTGCTACACGAACTCTCTTGTCTCCCAATTCCTGCTGTATCTGAGCTTGTGCATCTCCCGTTTTTTTTCCTACCAGATGGGAGGCATCACGAATCTCAACTTCATCATCATTTATCCACAGGTAGACAGGCTTGCTAGACACTCCTTCTACGATAATAGCGTCCCAACCGGCTCTTTTTAACTCAGCAGGCCAGAAACCACCAGACTGTGAATCGCCCCAGCCATTGGTCAATGGTGATTTTGAGCCTACTCCACTTCGTCCACTACCACCATAAGGAGCCCCTGTTATTACACCAGCAGTAAAAATGAGCTTATTATCAGGCCCCAGAGGTTCGATTCCGGGCTTTAACTCCTTAAGCAAATAATATCCAATAAGAGCTGTTCCACCGAAATACCTTCGGTAGAACTTGTCATCCGGTTTTTCAGTAGAAATGCTTCCGCTTGATAGATTTACCCTTAATATCTTCCCTGTATATCCCTTGCATGTTTTCTCAGCCATTATTTTTCCCTCCTTATAATATTATCAATTTTCCTAACAGCATCCATTATTGAAATGGTTTCTCGCATCTGCCATGCATAGTACATTATCAGCCAACTTTATTCAGTTCTTCTGCCACCCAAGCTATATCCAGTTCCTGCAACTGTGCCGTTGTGGGAACTGCTTTCTCAGGATCCCAGCCTGCCATTCCATAGTAAGTTTGCAGTGCCTGATGCATCGCTTCCTTATCTATAGGCTTGTCTTTTAGAGGCCCACTGGTAAACGCCTGATAAAGACGTTCAGGAATAACATCATCTTTGGCAATATATCCTTCCCGGGCATTGAATGCCCTTGCAAGAGCGAGTGCACGCTCACCAACTTTCATGAGTTCAAAAACAGTTATATTCCAGCCAGTAACACTATTAATAAGTTTCACAACATGGTGAGGCCGGAAAGGTGGAAACATGCATATAATCGCCGAATTCTGGAAGTGTCTCCAGTTGACCCAGTATCGATATAGTCGCACTTTCGCCGGGCTAAGTTCACGGGCTGGTAACGGGTCTATTATGCCCCACTCATTAACTATCTCCATCAGTCCTTGACCTTCAGTAGTAAACAGGACATCATGGATATTATGCATATGGTCTCCCCCCGTGGGCGAAAGGGCATAGCCTAGACCAATACCCACCTTGCCTTTTGGTTCATGCATAGGCAATTCCTGGCCTTTTATCTGCATGGCGTATTGGGCAGAGCCCTGCCCAATCTTTTCGCTGGCGCGCTTTGTGCCTTCAGCAAGTATAGCTCCCAGTCCTTCATTATCAGCAATCATCTGCACCATCTTTACCATGGCTTCAGTATTGCCAAAGTTTAGTTCTATTCCTCCAGTATCTTTTGTAGTCAGTAGGCCATTTTCAAAGCATTCCATAGCAAAGGCGATAGACACGCCAACGCTGATTGTATCCAGTCCCTGTGCGGCGCATATCTGATTGGCTACAGAGATGGCTTTTAAGTCACTAATACCACAAAGAGAGCCAAAAGCACCGAGGGTCTCATATTCCGGTCCTCCGTATGCAGGGTCCACATTATATGGTGCCCCAACTTTTACTACCCGTTTACATCTAACAGGACAGGCATAGCAAGTATCTGTCTCAATGAGTATGGTTTCCGCCATTTTCTGTCCGGATATTTCTGCCCATCCTTCAAATTGACCTTCTCTGAAGTTTCGGGTTGGCAAAATGCCTGCCTCCTGCAAAGATGGTAACCCCCCAGCGGTGCCATAGTCATGGTATCTCCCTATGTATTGCATATAGTTATCTGACAACCACTTGGCTATCTCTCGGACTCCACCTTTATCAACAACAGGCACTGCCTTGTGGCCACGAATAGCGATAGCCTTCAGGTTTTTAGAACCCATAACTGCCCCATGACCATTACGGCCATAAAAATGCGTCAGGTCGTTAACAATATTGGCAACTCGTATAAGTTTCTCTCCAGCAGGGCCAATCTGCGCAACCCGCACTTTCGTATCATTTAACTCCTTCTGGATTTGTAGTTCTGTTTCCTTTGTTTTTTGGCCCCAGAGATGAGAGGCATCCTGTATTTTCACTTCATCATCGTTAATCCAGAGGTAAACCGGGTTTTTAGCCTTTCCCTCGATAATTATGGCGTCCCAACCTGCCTTTTTTAACTCTGCCGGCCAGAAACCTCCTCCTTGAGAATCGCCCCAACCGTTGGTCAGAGGAGACTTGGAACCTACCGCACTACGCCCACAGCCTCCACAGGAGACGCCCGTGATTACTCCCGCTGAAAAGATAAGTTTATTGTCTGGTCCTAGAGGATCAATACCAGGCTTTAATTCCTTGAGCAGGTAATAACCTATGAGAGCAGTCCCTCCAAAATATCTGCGATAGAATTTATCGCCTGGCTTTTCGACAGAGATATCACCACTAGACAAATTTACTCTTAAAATTTTACCAGTATAACCACCATGCATTTTTTGTTCAGCCACGATTCATACTCCTTCTTCTTTAGGGTAATGTATATCCAGAAAAGTTGGTTATCAACAATATCAATCAGTTAATTTTAGCATGAATTACTCAGAAGTGCATAAGCACAGGCCCGTAACTATCTGAAAATTCGGCCCCCTATTCTATTGTTCAGGATAGAGAATTCCAGGGGACTCTGGTCTGCTCCTGTAACTATTTTAACACTAACTTAACGAGTGGTATAGGTGAAAGGAGTAGGTGAATGACAAAAATCGTGATAATGTATAATCAAAGTGGCTGGTGGGTTATAATAATATGATAGATTAAAAGTTTAGATACTATATAATCTTGGAGGTAGCTATGAAAACTATAAAACCATATTTGGTAAGTGAGATTGCAGCTTCTGGTAGAGCACTAATACCAGTATCTATAGGAGACAAACTTTTTGATGAAGATTGGCTACAAGAGTTATTATTTCACCATCCCTCAATCCTCCCT
>CAYPSP010000076.1:5312-6125 GCA_964413335.1 uncultured Dehalococcoidales bacterium | reverse complement strand
TGGTATGATTCCTATACCCGTTCTACATTAGAAACTTTCAACGCCCTGCGGAAGGCGAAGAAGAGCCATATCAAGCTGATAATGGGGCCATGGACACATGGTACTTATAATCCCGAGCTATCACTCTCAGGTGATGTTGACCTCGGGGCTGAAGCAGCCCTGCCTTCGATGGATGAGATGCACCTGCGCTGGTTTGACCGTTGGTTGAAGGATGATAATAATGGAATAGACAAAGAACCAGCGGTTAGCATATTCATTATGGGAGGAGGCAGTGGGAAGAAAACAAAGGAAGGGCATCTTGACCATGGCGGATACTGGAGGGAGGAGCACGAGTGGCCTCTGTCCAGGTCAATTGAGACGAAGTTCTACTTGCAGGGTGATGGTACGCTTGACATAACAGTTCCTGAAAGTGAACGTTCAACTACTGCCTATAGATTTGACCCTGCCAATCCCGTTTCCACCATTGGTGGCAGTATCTCCTCCTTACAGTATTTACGGCCACCGGGACCGCTGGCAGGAAAACCGCATCATGACTATGAAGTATGGGATCGCCGCGAGCCTGTTTGCCCTGTAGGTGGGCTTAATCAAAATGAAGGCCCAGAATGCTTCGGTTGTCAGCCACCTTTTATGCCGCTCAGCTCTCGACCCGATGTTCTCGTATTTCAGACCGCGCCTCTGGAACGGGATACTGAGGTAACCGGACCGGTAGAGCTAAAGCTGTGGGCATCATCATCAGCGGTTGATACCGACTTTACCGCAAAATTGATTGATGTCTATCCTCCGAATTCGGATTATCCGCAGGGATATGCACTG
>CAYPSP010000076.1:0-5302 GCA_964413335.1 uncultured Dehalococcoidales bacterium | reverse complement strand
GGCAAGGTATCGGAACTCACGCGAAACGGCAGAGATGATGGAGCCAGGGAAGATATACCAGTTCACCATCGTCCTTTATCCGACATGTAACCTGTTTAAGAAGGGACACAGAATCCGCCTGGATATATCCAGCAGCAATTTCCCGCGTTTTGATGTTAATCCCAATACGGGAGAGCCGATTGGAAAGAACAGGCGTATGCTGATTGCTGACAATACTGTGTATCATGACCGTGATTGTCCAACTTACCTGTCACTGCAAGTAGTACCTGCATAGTGGAGTGTTCTGTTTTGGCAGAAATGACTCGTCTTTCTCAATCATGCTCATTCTCTCTTATGCAGTACCTCTTCTTTTCTATGTCATATCCGCTCCCCACTATGTCATACCCGCGGAAGCGGGTATCCACACCAATGTTTACTTCTGTACATATAACCATAAACTAAAATGAATCTCTGTCGTTATAGGTATTAGAGCAAAGATTATTGGGAGGATATGAAATGAAGGTGTTGAAACTGTGTTCGATACTGATACTGGCAGCGGTATTGATGGTTAAGCTTTCGGGCTGTGCCCAACAACCCGTATCAAGCGACGTATTGCAGTCGGAAAAGCAACGGGAAACAGCACCGGATGTTGCTCAAACTGACATGGCTACGCTGAGCAAAGGAAACAGTGAATTCGCCTTCGATTTATACCATGAACTTGCTGCCGAAGATGGCAATCTGTTTTATTCTCCTTACAGTATCTCGATGGCACTGGCTATGACCTATGCCGGAGCACGTGGTGAGACGGAGGATCAGATGGCGGATACCCTGCGTTTTATACTTCCTCAACAAGAACTGCATCAGGCATTTAATGGACTGGACATAGAACTCAACCAGCGTGGCGAGGGTGCTGAAGGGAAGGATGGGAAAGAGTTTCGGATGAACGTGGTCAACGCTATATGGGGGCAGAAGGACTACAAATTCCTGCCTGGATTTCTGGATGTACTGGCGGAGAATTACGGTGCCGGGCTGCGGCTTCTTGACTTTGTAAGTCAGCCAGAGGAATCTCGGATTACCATAAATGACTGGGTCTCTGATAAGACAGAAGAGCGTATCAAAGACCTGATACCACAGGGTGCTATTGATTCGCTCACTCGGCTGGTGCTTACAAACGCTATCTACTTTAATGCGGCATGGCTGCATCCTTTCGAGGCAAGTGCTACCAGTGATGCTTCTTTCTACCTGGTTGACGGCAGCGAGGTTACGGTGACCATGATGAGGCAAACCAGGGGATTTGACTATACTGAAGAAGATGGTTACCAGGCTGTTGAATTGTCTTATGATGGTGGTGAGCTGTCCATGGTGATTATACTTCCAGATTCAGGACGATTTGAGGAATTTGAGACCACAGTGGATAATGAACTTGTGAACGAAATTATTGCCGGTATGAAAGGGGAGCAGATTGCTCTAACCATGCCGAAGTTTGAGTTTGACTCCAGCTTCGGGCTGGTTGAAACACTTGCTGAGATGGGCATGCCTATAGCCTTTACTACGGGTGCTGACTTCTCCGGGATGACTGGTAACAAAGACCTGTTCATAGGAGACGTGATTCACAAGGCATTCGTCTCCGTGGATGAGGCAGGGACTGAGGCAGCCGCGGCTACGGCAGTAGTTATGGAGATGACAGCCATGCCACAGCCTCCGATGGAAGTCAGCATTGACCGTCCGTTTATATTTCTGATTCGTGATATTGAGACTGGCACCGCGCTGTTTATTGGACGTGTGATGGACCCATCTCAATAATTTGTCTTTTCTTACCTCCTTGTTCTCAGGGGTGCATGTAGCGGATGACCCCACGTTACTGCACCCCTCTTGCCATTGCGAAATGCGTTCTAGTTACGTAGTCACTGCGAGGCAGCTATACTGCCGTGGCAGTTTTAGGAAGATGCCTGGATTACTTTTCAATTCCGAAGATTGAAAAGTATGATCTAGTAATCGAGTAAAACAAGGTATATAATTCGCCCGCTATTAAAAAGCAGGTTGAGCATACATGCAACTGTAGTGAGACTGGCAAGAAAGCCTGATGTTGGAGGAGAGAAGATGGAGAAAAGCAAATATGAGTATATTGTTGTTGGGATGGGTGCAGGAGGCGCGACGCTGGCAATGGAGTTAGCGAAAAAAGGGAAACAGGTTGCACTGCTGGAAAAAGGCAGGAACGAAACCAGCCTTGGTACTTTCAGGGATTCCCTGCGTTTCTACGATGTTAATAAAATAACTATGATGCCTGCAAAGTCAAAAGAAGGAACGATTTTATGGAGAACGATTATGGCTGGAGGTTCTACTGTCGTATCCTGTGGCAATGGTGTTCGTTGCCTGGAAGAAGAACTTGCGGAGTTGGGTGTTAATTTAGAGACAGAATTTGCTGAGGCAGAAGCAGAGATGAAAGTGTCTCCATACGATGAGCGACGTCTATCAACGGGTTCCAAAAAGATACTGGAAGTATCAAAACAGCTGGGATACCACATGGAACCGATGCCCAAGTTCATAGACTCGACAAAATGCAGGCGGTGCGGTATGTGCCAGTTTGGTTGTAAGTATGGAGCAAAGTGGACTGCTCTAGACTACCTGGATGTGGCAAAGAAAAATGGAGCTGAGATACTCTACAACAACAAAGTTCAAAAAGTCCTTGTCGAAAATGGAAAAGTAAAGGGTATCGGCTTGATAAGCTCTCATGGTTATTCGGAACTACTCGCTGATGTGGTCATCCTTGCTGCTGGTGGAATTGCCACTCCTGTTATCCTGCAGCAATCAGGGATTCAGGACGCTGGGCAAGGCTTATTTATGGATTTGCTGGTGAATACTTACGGTGTGAGTGAGGACCTCACCCAGACCAATGAGCCAACGATGGCACTTGTCGACCATGGATTTTATAAAAGCAAGGGCTTTATTCTCTCTCCATTTATCAATCAATCGAGGTTCGTACGGTTCCTTGAAATGGGAATGAAAGGTGTTTTTATACCCACAGAGCGGTTGCTTGGCATAATGACCAAGACCAGGGATGACTCAGCCGGCAGGGTTTATCCCGATGGTACATTCTCAAAGCCAGTAACTGACGCTGACCGGGCACGGTTGGATGAAGGGTCTTCAATATCCAGGGATATTCTGGTGAATGTGGGGATAGACCGCAAGTCTATCGTAGTTACGAAGGTGCAGGGTGCACATCCCGGAGGAACCGCTGCGATTGGCAGGGTTGTGGATAAAGATTTACAGACAGCGGTGAGCAACCTTTTCGTCTGTGATGGCAGTGTTTTGCCGAGATCGCCAGGGATGCCGCCCATCCTGACAATCGCTGCCCTTGCCAAGCGACTGGCAAAGACGCTTGCATAACAGGGGGAGAACCCTTCCCAACTAACAGATTGCCGCAATGCCTTCGGCTCTTCGCAATGGCGATTACCTGTCATGTCATACCCGCGGAAGCGGGTATCCATACTAATGTTTACTTGAGATCGGTAAGGTGAAACTAAAGGCTTAAAGCTCGTAGGTGAGGGTTTCAAGATAGCTCATAGCGCCTATCCGCCCTGACAACCGGGTAGATTCCTGCTTTCGCAGGAATGATAAAGGGGGAATGATAGTATGGATATTTGTCTTTATTCATCTATTCTGGAAATCTGTTAAAATTATCAGGCTCAGTAGAGCAGGCAATATTCGACAACAGTATATCCAGGAGGAATTACGGTGAAAGTATTCAATACCTTATCAGGGCAAAAAGAAGAATTTATACCTCAGGGCGATGTGGTAACGATGTATGTCTGTGGGGTTACGGTATACGCTGACTGTCACATTGGGCATGCCATGAGCTATGTTGTCTTTGATGTCATAAAGCGTTACCTGAAGTTCCGTGGTTATAAAGTCAAGCACGTGCAGAATTTTACCGATATCGATGACAAGATAATCGATCGTGCTAACCAGCTGGGAATATCCTCGTCTGAACTTAGTCAGAAGTATGTTGACAGCTATTTCGACGATATGGATGCTCTAAACATTGAACGTGCGGATATCTATCCCAAGGCTACAGAGGAAGTACCGAAAATCATCGAGATGGTGCAGGGACTGATAGATAAGGGATTTGCTTATGAGTCTGAAGGCAGCGTGTATTATCGTGTACAGAAGTTTCCCAATTATGGGAAGTTGAGCCATCGCAAACTATCCGATATGGAGTCTCGTGATTGCGCCTTTGGGGTAGAAAAAGAGCATCCGCTGGATTTTGTCCTGTGGAAGGCATCTAAACCTTATGAACCATCATGGGAGAGTCCCTGGGGACAGGGAAGGCCCGGCTGGCATATTGAGTGCAGTGCAATGTCGTTGAGATACCTGGGCGATAGTATCGACATCCACGGAGGCGGGCAGGACCTTGTATTTCCACACCATGAAAACGAGATTACCCAGTCGGAGAGCTATACAGGGGTAACCCCGTTTGCTCACTACTGGATGCATAATGGTTTATTGCAGTTAGATAGGCAGAAGATGAGTAAATCTATCGGCAACCTGGTAACGGTGAAGGAGATGCTGGGCCGTTTCAGTTCTGACGCCATACGTTTATTCATTCTTGGTTCACATTATCGGAGTCCGTTATTGTTCAGCGATGAATCCCTGGTAAATGCCGAGAAGGCGGCGGGGCGACTGCGCATGACATTTGAGCGAAAGGGGACAGCCGATACCAGTATGGCAAGCCTGAATACTGAATCATTCGAGCAGCGATTTATTGAAGTCATGGATGACGATTTTAACACGGCGCAGGCAATGGCGGTACTCTTCGACCTGGCGAGGGAAATTAATCGTGCTATTGAGGAGGGGATGCGGGTGGAAAAGGCACAAGGTACCCTGTCCAGTCTGGCTGGGCTGCTGGGGCTTACCCTGAAACGCCAGGAGAAGAAGAGTTCAGACGCTGAGCCTTTCATTGACCTGCTAATCTCGGTACGAAATGACCTGCGTAACGAAAAACAATGGCAACTGGCCGATAAAATCAGGAATGGCCTGGCTGATGCCGGCGTAATTCTTGAAGATAATGCTGAAGGCACTGGCTGGAAGTATAAATAACCAGTAGGTACTGACTAGCCTTTATTTCTTACCGGTATAGCTGATTCGCAGGGCACCTCTTCTTTATGTAATTTCCTCAATTGATTTCTTCTTAATGGGTTTGAGCAGCAGGACAAGGGAGAAACCGATACCCACAATGGTGATAAGTGTAAGAAATCCTAGCTTATAACTTCCGGTGTTGTCGAATACCATCCCAAGAATAAGTGGGCCGATAGCACCACCGACA
>CAYPSP010000075.1:0-6148 GCA_964413335.1 uncultured Dehalococcoidales bacterium | reverse complement strand
AATCATCTCCCCATTAAATTAGTTCTTCCACCATTAGAAGCAACCAATTCTGCACTTATAAATGAAGACTCATCTGAGACTAAAAACAATGCCAAATGTGCTATATCTTCAGGCGTTCCAATTCTCTCTATAGTAGTCGATTTCTTTCCTTCCTCAATAAAATCATTAGCCTGCTCTTTGGTCATACCTTCATAAACCATTGGGGTTGGAATCCTTCCAGGAGCGATAGCGTTTACGTTTATGCCAAATGGACCCAATTCCCTGGCAGACGCTTTTGTAAAACCCACTACCGCAAACTTCGAGGCAACGTAAGCAGATTGTCCCACAACTATAGCACCCAGAGCGCAGGTTGATGATATATTGATAATTTTCCCATACTTTTTTTCAATCATATGCTTGGCTACCGCTTGTGTGCATAGCAAAACCCCTTTAAGGTTGGTATCTACAACCGTATCCCACACATCTTCGCTCATTTCCAAGATTGGTACCATTTTGCCGCTTCCCGAGTTGTTGACCAGAATATCAATTTTGCCAAATTTATTCATTACTTGCGCAGTCATATCGTCTACTTGTTTTTTTACCCGAACATCCGTGGATATTGCCATAGATTGTCTCCCCATGTCTTTTATTTGTTTACAGACCTTCTCTACATTATCAAGCTTTCGACTACATACGACCACATCTGCACCAGCATTAGCAAATTCAATTGCTATTGCTTTTCCAATCCCAGTTCCACCTCCTGTTACAATAGCTACTTTATTTTTAAGATTCATCACTATCTCCTTCTTATTAATCCCATATCAAATCTTTTCACCATCATCGCCCCATTAAATTTGTTCTCCCACCATTAGAGGCAATTACTTCTGCAGTGATGAAGGAAGAGTCATCAGAAGCCAAAAAAAGAGCTAGATGAGCGATGTCTTCAGTAACACCAAGCCGACCAAGAACGGACGATGCTATCCCAACCTCCTTGAACTCCTTTACCTGTTCCTCTGTCCTGCTGCTATAAACTAATGAAGTCATAATTCTACCAGGAGCAATAGCATTAACATTAATACCATAAGGACCAAATTCCAACGCGCAAGCTTTTGTGAAACCATTTACACCAAATTTTGAGCTGCAATATGCAGATTGACCGTTAACAATAGCACCCAACGATGAAGTTGAAGAAATATTTATTATCTTGCCATATTTTCTCTTCACCATATGCTTCGCAACAGACTGTGTACATAAAAATACACCTTTTAAATTTGTATCAATCACTATATCCCAGTCATTTTCTGTAAATTCCATGATAGGTTTCATGCGGCTAGTCCCCGAATCATTAACCAGTATATCTATATGCCCAAACTTTTTAATTACATCATTAACCATACTGTCTACTTGTTCCTTTATACAAACATCAGCAACTACTGCCATCGAACGCCTTCCAATATCTTCGACCTCTTTGCATACATCTTCCAGATTCTTGATATTTCGACTGCTGACAGCCACATCAGCACCTTCACGAGCATATTCCAAAGTGATAGCTTTCCCTATTCCCGTTCCACCACCCGTAACTAAAGCAACTTTACCTTCCAGTTTCATTTAATCCTCCTCTTTTTATTGCTTGTCAATACAAGATTAATGATAGAAGCAGTATATAACTTTTACGCCGTTATGATAATTTAATTCAGAATAATTAATTGCATAACACAATGTCAAGATATGCTCATCCCTTGACTCTAAACTATACATTCATTGAGAAATGTCAAAGTTCTACAACAAAGAAACAGCTATCGTCTGATATGCAGTACATTATCAACCATATATAAATCCAATATTTTAAAAAAGAAGTTGCATAACAAAACCAATTAATAACAAACCATCTATGATCTTGAATCTCTTGACTTTCTCCTTCTCCGCCTCCAGATTATTAGTACTGGAATCCATATCCAACTGAACACAGCAATCCAAATAGTAACTGTCAGTAGTCCCCTGGCAAAAGTTATAACACCTTGTGCTGCTGACTTTATTGTGTTTAACAGACTCCATGGTCCAGCAAGGCTGCCGCTCTCATTAAGGCTAACGTCAATTAATGCCATCTCCGTTACTCGCTCTAGATATTTCATACGTCCTTGAAGTTGCTCTATCCATCCACGGACATTAGAAAGCTCTCTCTGAACCTGTAGCATCTCCTCCACCGTCTCTGCCTTCTTCAGCAATGCTAAATACTGAAGCTCTGTGGCTTCCAGATTATTAAGCCGCGCCTGGAGATCAATATATTCTTCAGTAACATCTCTGCTGTCCGTATGTTCATATGGTACAGCCTTCGCAATATGGTGCAATCGATCAAACGCTTCATCAAACCTCTCAGATGGTATTCTAATACTTATTTCACCTGAAATTTCCTCTTCATTTTCATATTTATACGAGGAAACTACATATCCTCCCATAATAGCAGCTATATCATTAACTTGATTCATCGCCTCATCCACCTCATCAACCTCTAAAGTTAAGCGTCCATTTCTAATTATAAGGCGTTCAATATCCACATCAGACAAAGTACTCTCTATACCATCATCTGAGTATCCTTTGTCTCTATCCATGTATTCGCCTGCAGCAGGTTCAGGTACTGGAGCATTCATCGGTATCGAGGGACTTTCCTGCCATTCGGGTATAGATGAACATGCACTATTTAGCACTAGCCCTATGACAATTATTATAAGCAGAATTACAAAGTTAACTCTTTTATTCATTCTTCTACTCCCCATCAAAATAATTATTTATGAAAATATTAAATATTATCAATCCCTTAATATTTCAACGTAAAATACATGTAATAGTTTACTCTAATAGTAATGATATCAAAATCAGCCAATAATATTTTAATCTTTAATAACTTAATTTACTCGAAGATTATTAAAAAAGTCAATCATTTTCCTATTGAACTGGGGTCGCTTTTTGTAATATCATAATTAATTAGCAATTATTCTTTTCCCTAATACAGGAAACTTTACCAATATTCTTAAAAGGGGATGAAATGCAACGAAAAGTTTATCTCATAGGCTTAGATGGGATGATGTATCCTATGTACAATCACTTTTCACAGGAAGGTGTTCTCCCCAATCTGACAAGATTGTCTAAAAACGGAATGGTCACCGAACTCTATTCGAGTTTGCCTGCCTACACCCCTACAAACTGGGCTACTATGTTAACCGGCGCCCATTCTGGTACCCATTCTATACTTCGGTGGTATGTAGATTTGCCTGAGCCCAAACACACTGAAAAAAGTATCAATTCCTTCATTGGTAGTGTCTCCAAAGCAGAGACAGTTTTCGAGGCAGCATCAAGGGCAGGACTCAAATCAGTAGCGTTTCACTATCCAGCTAGTGCTCCTCGACGTACTACCGACTTATTTATCGTAGATGGCTTCGCCAACCCAACCTATGGTTCTACACCTTTCGAGATTACACCTGCACTTACTTACACTAACATTTCTGGTATTCCAAGAACATACCAGGTAAAACTGGCAGATGCTCAAGATTGGAATAACCTTCCCTCCAGTTTCCTTCGCCATCTCGAATTTACTATTACAATAATCACCAAGCAAAATGGTGAGAATCGTTCTTTTCAATGTCTGGTGATAGATACAACTGGCTCTGGTTACGATACCCTGATCATATGCACCAGTAAAGATGGTAACACAAAAATAGCAAGCTCTCATACAGGTGATTGGAGTGACTGGTGCAAGGAGAGTTTTGTAATCGCATGCAAGCAACAACAGGGAACCTTCCGTTTTAAAACAGTTGAACTATCTTCAGACGGAAGTCACCTGCGTCTTTATCGCTCGCAAATAGTAATGACGGATAAGTTTTGCGAACCTAAAGAGTTAAGTCGTGAACTTGTTGAGAAATTCGGACCTTACCAAGAACATGCTTCTCTGGCTCCATATATCTGGGGGGCCACAGATTTTGAAACCTGTATTCAGGAAATGGAATATCAGGCACAGTGGGTAGCTCATGCAGGTAATTATATGATGAATGTTAAAAACTGCTATCTATTCTACTGCCATATTCATATTTTTGATCATATTAATCATCGCCACTTATCTGGTGTTGACCAAGCAAGCCCAGGTTATGACCCTTCCACAGCAAAGGAACACTGGGAGGCTTATCGCCAAGCCTACATGGTTGCTGACCGTATGATAGGTACCATAATAGAAGGAATCGACAGAACGAACACCAATATCATAGTTGCATCGGACCATGCTGCTATCCCTGACAGGCGAGCAATAAATATGATAAAATTCCTCTATGAAAAAGGCCTTTTATCACTAAATGATGCATCCAAAGGACTTAATAACGATGACACCCCCGACGATAACATTGACTGGATTAATACTAAAGTATTCATGAAACCTGGCAGAGGATACGACATATTTATAAACGCTATAGAAAATACTACAAATTATCTCAAAATCCAGGACGAGTTAATACGAGTGTTGCGCACTTGGGTTGATACAGATACAGGACAATGCCCAATTGCCATAGCTTTACGAAAAAAAGATGCCCCACTCCTTGGTTTCTGGGGAGATCAGTGCGGTGACGTCGTTTTTGTTAACGAGGACGGATATGTACATGGTTATATGGGAGAATGGCATCAAATACGTGGAAATCGATCCCTAGGTGAGCCTTTCTGGTATGGTGCCCACCACGGCACCCAACTACCTACCTCCAGAACAAAGACAGCTTCCAATCTGGCATTTTTACTTGCCAGCGGACCTGGTATTAAAAAAGGATATCAACGCCCTGTAAACGAGCTTGGCTATATACATATGACCAGTATCGTCCCTCTCCTATGCCACTTGCTGGGAATTGAAGTTCCTGCACAATGTCAAGGATACCTACCCCTTGATATTCTTGAATCAGGTCCTAGTACGATTGCCAGGCGAGATAATTACCCCGAATGGGAACTCGGTACCAGACCAGAAGGTTGGGGTGATCGCATCCAGGTACAAAAGGACATGTTTGACTTTGTAAACCCTGATAATTAATAATATAAATATATAGAATTCTGTTCAGCCTTTATTAAACTTCACTGAAGGATATCTTGAAAGAATAATGGATGTTATAGTAAGCAATATCTTATTAAAGAGACTTTATGATGCGGCGTATATGCAGCGATGGAATGATAAAATACGCCCTGTAGAACTAACGGAACTGGATAAGCAGGCTCATAAGATGATTATTGCCTATATGCTTGGTAAATTTGAAGAAGATAATGGCAATTTTAACTGGATAAAAGTGATTGAGGGAGGGTTATTTGAATTCCTGCAACGACTCGTAGTCACTGACTTGAAGCCACAAGTATTCTACAAGATTAAAGAAGATGCAGACACCTACCGCAAATTGAACAGCTGGGTATACAAACAATTAATACCTATTATTTCTCCATTAGGAAATAGTTTCTGTTCAAGATTCCAGCAATACTTTAACAACCCAACTGATACTCTAGAGAAAAGGGTATTAAGCGCAGCTCATTTCTACGCCACTAAGTGGGAATTCAACATCATTGAGCGTTCTGACCCAAATGGCTATGAAATGGAAGAAATCAAGGCAGACCTTCAAGCACAGCAGGAACAGTACTACGACGTGAAAGGAATTAAAAACCTTGCACTATCATCAAATCTCAGGAATTTTATCGACCTATGTGGGCTACTCAGGTTCCAACTAAGATGGAGTAGAGTACATAGGATTCCCAAAACATCTGTGCTTGGTCATATGTTAATCGTTGCTATAACCACATATCTATTTTCTCTTCAAATAGATGCATGCCCCAGGAGATGTTATAACAATTATTTTACAGGATTGTTTCATGACTTACCTGAAGCCCTCACCAAGGACATTATTTCACCTGTTAAACATTCTATTAGAGGGCTCAGTAGCCTTATAAAAAAGTATGAAAAAGAGCAAATGGAGGAGAAGGTATATCCTCTTATTCCCGAAAGCTGGCACCCAGATATAAGAATGTTCACTGAAAATGAATTTAAAAACCAGATTACTGTAGAAGGCAAAATCAAGGTTACTAATCTTGACAGTATCAATAAACACTTCAATAGTGATGAATTCAGGCCAAGGGATGGTGAGCTGGTTAAGGCAATAGATGA
>CAYPSP010000074.1:3310-6272 GCA_964413335.1 uncultured Dehalococcoidales bacterium | reverse complement strand
GTGGTAATCTCCTCTTTGAGCTTGGATAGTTCCCCCAATATGGCTTCGATGGTGACCTGTGTGTTGTTGGGGTCAACCCCAGCGTAAACAACAAGAGATCCTGAATTCTGGCGGTGGTCTACATAACTAGCGATATCGTATGCCAGACCTCTTATTTCCCGTATCTCAGTGAAAAGTCGGCTACTCATGCCTCCCCCTAGTACTGTGTTCAACAGGTCAAGTACAAAACGTTGAGGGTGGAAGTAAGAGAAACCATGAACGGCGAGACAAAGATGTGTCTGCACACCAGCTTTAGTCTCAGTAGATAGCCTGGGGATATTTTGTGTATTGTTACTTGCATAATCCTTTGAAACTTCTTTAGCTGTCCATCCATTTATTACTGTTCTCAATTGGGTAATTAATTGCTCATGTTCTATATTTCCAGCTACGCTGAGTACAGTATTGTTTGGCAAGTAACGGTCTGTGAAATAATTAATCAAATTGTTGCGTGTTATAGAAGATACGCTTTCCTTACTTCCTGCAATCTCATTTCCAAGAACCTGGTTTGGCCATAACAATTCGTCAATTAACATATTTACTCTTTGTTGTGGCAAGTCAAGGTTCATGTTGATTTCTTCGATTATCACCTTACGTTCTTTATCCAGTTCTTCTACATCGAATTTAGAGTTGAGTACCAGGTCGGAAAGTACATCCAATGCCACAGGTAAATGTTTGCTGGCTACTTTGCTCCAGAAAATAGTACTTTCTTTGCCTGTACTGGCATTGATGATTCCCCCTATGCCTTCGATTTCACGTGTTATGTGCATGGCTGTTGGCCTGTGATTGGTGCCTTTGAAACACATATGCTCGATAAAGTGTGAAATGCCTTTCTCTTCCTGTTTTTCATAACAGGACCCCGTACCGATGAGAAAGGCCACGCTTATTGACTGACTATGTGGCATAGTTCTTGTAATAATTTTTAGGCCGTTATCAAGAACGCTCTGTTTGTACATTGATACATATTCTACGGTTATTATAGCTTCATAGTCAATTTGCTAATTTGCATCACAAAATATGCTAGAATAAAACTAGGATTAGCTTAAACGGTTGCAAAATTTGTAAATTGAATTGTTTTTATGAAAAGTAAAAATGGACATAAATTGCGAACAAAATATGTTTAGAAAAACCAAAATAGTTTGTACTATTGGCCCTGCAAGCGATTCGGAACAGATGATAGAAAAAATTGTTAGGGCGGGTATGAATGTTGCACGCCTGAATTTCTCTCATGGTAATTGTGCTCAGCATGCTAATTCAATAAACAAAATACGAAAGATATCTGCACGTCTGAATATACCTATTGCCATATTGCAGGATTTACCTGGTCCTAAAGTAAGGACAGGAGATTTGAAGCAGGACCAGGTATTACTCAAAGATGGAGATGAATTTGTGCTTAGCACCAGGGAAATTATTGGGGATGAGCACATGGTCTCAGTTAATCTTCCTTCATTTTCTGATGATGTCAATGAAGGGGACAAGATATTTCTAAATGATGGTGCTATTGCTTTAATTGTACTAGCTATCTCAAATACAGAAGTTACATGCAAGGTAATTAATGGTGGTATTTTATCTGCTGAAAAAGGTGTTAATGTACCAAATGTGAGACTCAGTATACCTTCGGTTACCGTTGATGACTTGGAACATCTGAAATTTGGTTTGGAGCAGGCGGTGGATTACGTTGCTCTATCGTTTGTCAGGGAAGCAGATGACATAATTGGGGTAAGGGAATTCTTGCGTGAGAGAAATGAAATAATTCCTCTTATAGCAAAGATTGAGAAACATGAGGCTGTTGAAAATATTGATGAGATAATTGTGGAAGCAGATGGGATAATGATAGCTCGTGGTGACTTGGGAGTGGAGGTACCATTGACAAAAGTGCCACTACTACAGAAGGAAATAATCTCCAAATGTAATCGAATGGGGAAACCTGTAATTGTAGCTACTCAGATGTTGGAATCTATGATACATTCCCCAAGACCTACACGTGCTGAGGCTAGTGATGTTGCTAATGCTATCTTAGATGGTGCCGATGCAGTTATGCTCTCAGGAGAAACGGCAGTTGGTAATTATCCAGAGGAGAGTGCCCTGACAATGAGGCAAATTGCGATAGAGACTGAACTGGCAATACCTTATCATAGTATCCTCTCTGCAAAAGCTGATACAGTAGTACCGCAGACAGATGATGCGATAAGCTATGCAGCATGTAATATAGCGGGACAAATCAGTGCTAGGGCAATCATTGCTTATACTACCTCTGGAAGTACGGCACATCGAGTAGCAAAGTATCGACCGAGAACGCCTATTCTTGCAATTACTACAAAGGATATAATAAGAAGGAGATTGGCGTTATACTGGGGTGTTTATCCTTTTAGAATTGATGAATGTAAAAAATTGGAGGATCTCTTTCGACAGGGAGCTCAGTTAGCTATTATGTCAGGCCTTGCCAAGGAAGATGATCTAATTGTGCTAACTGCTGGAGTTCCTATTGGAATACCTGGTAACACCAATATGCTAAAAGTGCAGAAGATTGATTGATACCTAACTTTACTTGGATATTATCTTATTAATAATACTCTAGTTAGTCTATCTCTTTAAAGAATGATACCAAAAAGAAACTTTCTTAAAGCTAATTTCATCGAGAAGAAAGTGATCTTAATATATTTACGATAGTGCTACCTGAATGGAAGAGAATTCCAATAATTGAACGTCTCGGCACGATAGCATTAAAGCGGCATACCTCGTGGCAACACATGCAATCTATGCATGAATCTTTATTGATTGCTGCCTTTCTATTGGTTACAGTAATGGCACCAGTAGGACAAATAGTCTCGCATTCAGAGCAGCCAGTGCAGTTCTTTTCTATAATATGAGGGACGACGGCGAGATGCTTTATCAGGAATTTAGGAAGATAACTTGGAATGCCGCT
>CAYPSP010000074.1:1942-3300 GCA_964413335.1 uncultured Dehalococcoidales bacterium | reverse complement strand
TAGCGGTGGCTTGAAGTCTGCAACAGATACATCGGCTATTTTTTCACCAACTATTTCGATTTGATTTATATTTCCTACACCTAGTTGTCTGTTGTTGCAAAATTGTGTTGTCAGAATACGTTTTGGATTGATACCGACTACACTTGTTGCTACCGCATCGAGAGCTACTGCGTCTCGACTGGACAATATAATACCTAGATTTCTTAATTTACCTGATGCTGGTCCTTCACCCTCCATAGCTATAATAGCATCCATAATTGTTAGATGTGGCTTAATAACGGAATAAACATCTACCAGAACTTGGCTAAATTCATTGATGTTTGAATAATCTCCATGGTATTTACTACGGAAACTACCCGGTATCACACCATACATGTTCTTCACCCCACCAGTGAAAGTAGTTAATGAATGAGTCTTTAATTTTGGGAGATTTACTACTATATCTGCATTAAGAACAATTTTAGAAAAGTAAACGTTGTCAAGAGAATATCCATGACATTTGTACTCAACAAATCCTCCTTCTCTCAAATTGGTTAATCTAACACCAACTTTTTCACACATCTGTCGAAATCCTGAGATGAGAAAGCCATCTATATTGTAAGAGGATAGATCATCACCTACAGTGATATCTATATCAAGCCCTTTCAACAAATTAAGAACGGCTTCTACAAAGAGTGGATTAGTGACAATCCCTTTCTCTGCTGGAGTGGGAGGAGACAGATGATTTATCTTTACGAAGACTTTACTCCCTGGCTTGATAATGGCTTTAAGTCCGCCTATTAATTCAACACTTCTCTTTACTGCATTATAGACTTGCTCGTATTCGTATCTGTCGGCTTTTACTATGGAAACTGTTGCTATTGTCGTGATGTTTTTATGGATTTGGTTATCTGTAAATTTCTGCATCGGAATTATACTGGAGTTCATAGTATAGCTTACAGTTAAACAATATTCACAGAAATGTTTTTCCATTAGAGAGAAATATTAAGATAGACGGCCCTGGACATTTTAATTAATCAGCAAGACTGTGAAATCACCTGTTTAATTAGCCATTATGTTATTTGTCTATTTTCAGATAACAGGATAACTCCTAGTATATGATATGCTAGTAATGAGGTTTGTGATTAATGGAGCAACTGAATGATGCCTATCTTGATATCGAAACAACGGGACTATACAATTTTTATGATTACATAACAATCATTGGTATTTATAATTGTAAAGGTGAAGATAGTGAATTAATACAATTAGTAGGCTCACAGATTACTAGAGATAATCTTAGTATGGCTCTTGAAAATATAAATACGATTTATACTTATAATGGTTGTCGATTTGATATTCCTTTTATAAACAGATAT
>CAYPSP010000074.1:0-1932 GCA_964413335.1 uncultured Dehalococcoidales bacterium | reverse complement strand
GTTAATCTTGGGATAAAATATTGTCACCATGACCTGATGTATGATTGTTGGCAGAATAATTTATATGGTGGATTTAAAGCAGTTGAAAGGAAACTGGGGATTTATCGGGAGATTCAAGATGTAGATGGATTTGAAGCGACGGTGCTATGGCAGAAATATAAAGAATTTGGTGATAAGGAGTCACTTCGGATATTGTTGAAATATAATGAGGAGGATGTGGTAAATCTGAGAGCTTTGAGGAGATGTCTCAGCGAATTATAGTTATGGTGGTTATACTTATATTCAAAGTATATATGAGACACCAGAACAATATTGCAGGAAGAAATTGATATGGCAGCATACTCTAATTCGTTACTTAGTACATATGAGCAATGTCCTTTGAAATATAAGCTGCGATATCGTGACAAGATTAAAAGAGATTTTGAAACTGCTGAGAGATTTTTAGGTAAAATGATACATTTTACTCTGAGAAAATGCTATGACGATTATAGATTTGACAGAGATATAAACTTGGATGGACTGCTAAATTACTTTATTAGTCTTTGGGAACATCGTTGGAATGACTCAATAATGATAATGAATAAGGATAAAACACAAGAAGATTACAAATTATATGGAAAAGAAATGCTTGGTAACTATTATCAACATTATTCACCATTTGATTCAGACCTAACCATAGACACCGAGTTGCCAGTTAGTTTTTTCCTTGATGATACACATAAATATCGTATGATCGGTTACATTGACCGTCTGTCAAAAACTCCAGATGGCGTTGTTCAGATTCATGATTATAAGACATCAGTAAAATTGGCAGGGCAGGCTGAAGTGGATGCCGATAGGCAACTTGCCTTGTATCAGATAGGTGTTCAACAAAGATGGCCTGATTTTAAGAATATTCAGTTAATCTGGCATTATCTTTCTTTTGATAAAGAGTTGGTCTCGTCGCGTAATCAAGAAGATATACATGAATTGGCTAAGAATACCATTAGCCTGATTGACGAAATTGAAACCACAACAGATTTTTCTCCAAGGGAATCTGGTTTATGTGACTGGTGTGAATATCCTGATCTTTGTCCAATGAGAAAGCATCATGAAAAGGTAAAATCTCTTATGAATTCCGAATATGTAAATGAACCTGGAGTTATTCTTGTTGACAAGTATTCGTTTCTAAAAAATATGGTAGGGAGTAAAGACATAGAAATAGAGAAAGCAAAAATTGCCCTGTTGGAATATGCGCGAAGAGAAGGAATTAGGGTAGTTAGAGGCAGTGAATATCAGGTAAGGATAAAACCTGTGGAAAAACTTATACTCCCTGGGAAGAATGAAATTCAGCGTAAAGAACTTGAAAACATGATTTATGAAACAGGCAAGTGGGAAAAGGTCTTCCAGACTGGTATTACTTCGCTTGCGGGTGTTGTTGATAACAAACTATATAGCAATGAATTGGTGGAAGAAGTAATGAAACAGGGAATAAACGAGACTGACGATGTAATCCAAATATCTAAGATAAAGGGAAAAGAGAAATAGTAGTAAAATTTGTCATTTAATAGATAGCAAAGGAACCTATAGCTGGTTGGAATTCATAAAGGTAAATGGATTAGAATTAATGAAAAGGTTATTTAGGTAACCTGACAAAAAGGGAAAGGCGAAAAAGGAGGGATTACTTCTAAGTTATTATTAGCTTATTACTGGTATAGACTTGGAAGTTGAGCAGTTATTTTAAAAATGGAGATGAATGGTTTACATAAACTAGTACTTTTTCCAAAAACTACCGAGGTAAGTGACAGTGGCCATCTTTGTGTTGGTGGTTGTGACGTTGTTGATTTGGCAGAGGAGTTTGGTACTCCTCTCTATTAACTTGATGAATATACAATTCGCTATCGATGCAGGGAGTTCAAAGAATGTTTCTCTTTACACTATCCTGATATCAAA
>CAYPSP010000073.1:5097-6293 GCA_964413335.1 uncultured Dehalococcoidales bacterium | reverse complement strand
TAATAGTACCAATATCTTATATATACCATGAAACAATTGCCCTCTGCTATAATCATTAGCTGACCTAAATTAGTTAATTTTGAAGGCAAGTAAAGTAAAAAAATGATAGATAGCTCTATGATAAAGATTAAGCCCATTGATAACATCCCTGTTCATCTTGATAATGAAGATATATTAAGAAAGCTGCACATGGATAAGAAAAAAGGAGGAGCAGATGATGTCCATGACCTTGTAGAGCTGGCAAAGTCAATAATTACACCAAGAGCCATTTATGGAATCGCCTATATCTCTGATAAAGGCAAGGACACAGTAATCATTGGTAGTACCACTTTCACTAGCCCTATCCTGAGGAAGTTTGCAACCGGCATTGGTAGGCTTTTCCCTTATGTAATTACCATTGGGAAAGAGCTTGAAGAGAAGTGCCAATCCATGAAACTGCTTAAGCAGTATTGTCTGGACGAGATAGGCAACATTGCCTTACGCGCAGCCAGAAAATACCTTGAAAACTATCTGAAGAGCGAGTACAAGATTACTAATCTTTCTAGCATGAGCCCGGGGAGGTTAGCAGACTGGCCAATAACGGAGCAGAAGCTGTTATTTTCTTTGTTTGGAGATGTCGAAGAGCTGCTTGGGGTTACCTTAAGCGAAAGCATGATGATGCTACCCAGAAAATCTGTTTCAGGGGTGTACTTTCCTACAGAGTTTCAGTTTGAAAGCTGCCAGTTGTGTCCCAGGGAACGTTGCGAAGGGCGTAAAGCTCCTTACGATGCTGAGTTGGCAAAGAGCTACTCAACTAATAATAGCTAATAGACACCACTTCCTACCAGATTTGATTCCAAGACACAGGATAGGTGTTTCAGCATTGACTAGATTTTAGATACGAGCAATAATATACTAACAGTCGTTATGATTGTAACTTTATCTTAACATCTCATTTGTTGAAGCAACTGAGGTAGCAGTGAGCAGATTACTTTGTGGCTGCTATAATCCCCTGATACTTACCGAGGTTACATATTTCAGAGCAATCGTTTTGAAACTTTCCAGCTTCTCGGCAGAGTATGGAGACAGCTTCATATATGCAGGGTCCAGCGTAGTCTCTTCCACCCGATACTGCTGTAGATAATAATGGGCTGCACCTTCTATCAGGCGGGATATGCTTTCTATCTCTTCAGTACCAACCAACCCCGGCACACAGG
>CAYPSP010000073.1:0-5087 GCA_964413335.1 uncultured Dehalococcoidales bacterium | reverse complement strand
GGTCGTTCTGAATTCATATTCCACAGAAGATTCACATATGGCTTCTATACTTTCCAGTATCCTGTCGATGTTTAATTCCAACCCAGCGGCAACCGCATATCTATCAATCGACGTTTTTATGTCCATGGCGATATAGTCCACCAGCCCCATCTCCAACACCATACGCAACATATCCGTGTTGTAGCCATTGGTATCTATCTTTATGGACAAATCCATTTCCCTTAGCTTTTCCAACAAAGCTATCAATTCACTGCCGTTTATCAGCGGTTCCCCCCCGGTAATTTCCACAGCATCAATGAAGCCCTTCCGCTTTCTCAGGTCTTTGAGCACGGTTTCGTTACTGATAGCATCCAGGTGCTTATAACCATCTACAAGGCTCGCATTCTGACAGAAAGGGCACCTGAAATTACAACCACCCAGAAAGAGTATAGAGGCTATTTTCCCTGGATAATCAATGACCGATACGCCTTTTACTCCGCAAATATTCATTTGGCGGAAGCTATTCCCTGGAGCACAAATTCTTTCCGCTGTTTGAATTCCGCCTGCTTTCCCTTATTCCACTGTTTTACCGGTCGGAAATAACCGACCACACGGGAATATACCTCAGTATCCTTTCCACATTCGGGACACGTGAAATGCTCACCACTCACATAGCCATGTGTCGGACAAATGGAGAAGGTTGGCGTTATTGTAAAATAGGGCAGATGAAAGGTCTCGGTAACCTTTTTTACAAGTAACTTAACACTTTCGGGGTCATCCACCTTTTCCCCCAGAAAGCCATGAAACACTGTACCACCAGTATAGAGAACCTGCAGATCATCCTGATTGCTCAAAGCTTCAAATAAATCTCCCTTGAAATCAACGGGCAGTTGGGTCGAATTAGTATAGTAAGGCTCATCATCGCCAGCAACTTTGATGTTCGGAAAACTCTCCAAATCTAACTTCGCCAAACGATAACAGGCACCTTCACCGGGAGTCGCCTCCAGGTTGTACAATCCCTGAGTCTCTTTCTGATATTTCGCCAGCTCATCCCTCATGAAGTTCGCCACCGTAACCGCAAAATCCTTACCTTTCTTAGTGGATATGTCCTCGCCAAGGAAGTTCAAACAAGCTTCATTCATACCTATGAGCCCGATAGTAGCGAAATGATTGGTCCAATAGGAACCCAACCTCTCCTTAACGGCGGACAGATAGAATTTTGAATAGGGATACAATCCCTGCTCCGTAAAGCGCTCTATCGTTTTTCTTTTTAATTCCAGGCTATCTTTCGCCAGTAACATAAGCTTGCGCAATCTATCCAGGAATTCTGTTAAATCATCGGAAAGATAGCCGAGTCTTGCCATGTTGATGGTAACCACACCTATACTGCCGGTTAATGGATTTGAGCCGAATAGACCACCTCCACGTCTCCTGACCTGCTCAATGTCCAGCCGCAGCCGGCAACACATGCTCCTGGTATCTTCCGGACTCATGTCGGAGTTAACAAAATTAGCAAAATAAGGGATGCCATACTTGGCGGTCATCTTCCATAAAGGGGCTAACTCTACGCTCTGCCAGTCGAAATCTTTGGTGATATTATATGTAGGGATAGGAAAAGTGAAAATGCGCCCCTTGGCATCACCCTCCATCATCACCTCGCAAAACGCCCTGTTCAACATATTCATCTCTTCCTGGTACTCGCCATAGGTCGAGTCCTGCAATTCTCCACCGATTATTACCGGCTCCTCTTTCAGTAACGAAGAGGAAAGAAGGTCGAAGGACAGATTGGTGAATGGTGTTTGAAATCCAACCCTGGTGGGAACATTCAGGCTGAATATGAATTCCTGCACCGCCTGCTTCGTGCCTTTATAATCAAGTCCGTCATACCTGATAAAGGGTGCCAGCAGAGTATCAAAATTGGAGAAGGCTTGAGCTCCGGCTGCCTCACCCTGGAGTGTGTAGAAGAAGTTGACTACCTGCCCCAATGCACTTCGAAGATGCCGGGGAGGAGTGCTTTCAACCTTGCCCTCTGCACCTTTGAAGCCTATCAACAACAGGTCTTTCAAGTCCCAGCCACAGCAATATGCACCCAGAATGCCAAGGTCATGGATGTGGAAGTCGCCCTTGATGTGCGCCTCTCTCATTGCCGGGGGGTAGATGGCTCCAAGCCAATAGCGGGAGGCTATTCCAGCTGAGACGTAGTTGTTTAGCCCTTGCAGGGAGTAGTCCATATTGCTGTTCTCGTTTACTCGCCAATCTAACCTGCCAAGATAGTCATCAACCATTGTCTTGGCCCCTGCGATTAAGCGCCTTGATTCCCTCAACTTAGCGTGTTGGTCTCGATACAGGATATATGCTTTGGCTGCTTTGACATAGCCATTCTCTACAAGTATTCTCTCTACCAGATCCTGTACCTCCTCCACTGTAGGCACGCGTCCATCCCTACAGGTAATCTCAAGAATAGAAACCAATTGGGTAGATATATGTTCCGCCTCTTCCCGATGCCCCTCATCCACAGCTTTAAACGCTTTAAACACAGCTTCTGCTACCTTGCTTGGTTCAAACGGAACGATGCCCCCTTCTCTTTTTCTTATATTCTCAATTTTCTGTCTCTCCATCAAACAATTCCTCATCCCAATAATAATTCTTGTGTCACCCTAAAGTTAGTTTATTGCAAAAATAACATCTGTTAAGTGTAGGTCATACTATATATTGTTGTCAACAGTATAAAATACACTAGATGTTGAAGAATGTTGCTCATCAATACCTGCTACCAAGAAGCGAAAGGTGGATTAAATAAGCCTATAAAATATTTATTTAGATAGAATTTTCAGCCGAAATATCTCTATCTCGAGAAATGCTCTTCATTTGTTAGCCGCACCTAAAAAACAGGTTAACTAACAGTCTATTTTCGTCTGAACTGTGTCATGTCAACTGATAAACTTCTTTATCCGCTCCATAGCTTCGGCAATGCGCTCAACAGGCTGAGTATTAGATATTCGTACATACCCTTCACCGTTCTTACCATAAGAAGAACCTGGTATCATCCATACGTTTTGTTGTTCAAGAAGCTGCAGGCAGAATTCCCTTGATTTGTAACCTTCAGGAAGTTGACCCCAGCAATAGAAAGTTGCCATAGGGTTCATCATCTTGAGTCCCATTTCTCGCCAAGCTTTAACTACCACATTTCGTCTTTCAGCAAACATTTCATTGCGGCTTTTCATCCAATCAACAGGCCCAGTCAATGCTGCAACAGTTGCCACCTGAAGAGGATAGAATATACCCCTGTCAACTTGGGATTTAATCTTCTTCATGCCACTAATAATATCTTTGTTTCCTAAAATCATTCCAACACGCCAACCACAGCTGTTAAAGGACTTAGACATACTCCCAATTTCTATTCCCACTTCTTTCGCACCAGGAAAGCTGAGAAAACTTGGGGGTTTGTATCCGCCAAAATAAATGTCTATATAAGGATTGTCGCTTACTATCCATACCTCAAATTCATTTGCCCACTCAATAAGTCTTCTAAAAAAATCAGAGGTAGCAATAGCCCCTGTTGGATTATTGGGATAGTTTATCCATATCATTTTGGCCTTTTTCGCTATATCAGATGGAATAGCCTCAAAATTCGGGAGAAATTTATTTTCACTTAGCAGGGAAAAATATTCAACCGTACCTCCCGCAATTTTCACATCCGCTTCATAGGAAGGATAACCTGGATCAGGAACCAGTACTACATCACCATAATCCAAAAGACAATTATATATCTGGAAGAGAGCATCAGAACCACCTAGACAATAAGTCACCTCTGTTTCAGGATCAAGTTCTACTTCATGGCTACGTTTATACCAATCAGCTATAGCAAGATTAAACGGATTTGCCGCATAAGCAGAAGGATAATGATGGTTATTGGGATTCGATACAGCCTCCACAAGTGCTTTCAATTGGTGTTCTGCTGGAACAACATCAGGATCTCCCAAACCGAGATTTATCACATCCCTGCCCTCAGTTCTCATAATTGTTATCTTTTGATGCATTACTGGTCCCGTATAGGCTTTAAAATTATTAAGTTTGTTTGCAGTTTTCATAATTTCCCCCCTTCGTCTTTCTTAACTAAAAAAGAGTGATATATTCTACATGTTATTTTTAAATCTTTTTACACCTCTTCAACCCAACCCTATTGGTAATCACTGTTTTATTATTATAATGGAATAATAAAGCCATATCCTATCAGATATTTAAAATTCAGTTTTAAAGATAATTAATAGGAGTCGATAAAGTATTTGTCTACTTCCAAATCTATAATTTCATATCCAACGCCATTCTCTTTCAGCCTCTCTTCCAGTGCTGATATGGCATAATCAACGCAGACAATCGAAACAGCCAACCCATGATTTGCCATTTCCACGACTGCTTCTTTTACTCCATAAATATAATCAGGTTTTATTCCTGCTTGTTTTAACACCACTACTGCCTCAATTCCCAGTGCCCCCACCAGATTACTCTGAAGCATCTTGTTTTTTAATACAGAAATATCGGTATTTCTGGAACCACCCTTTCCTATACCTGGAATTTTAAATATTGTCACACTACCCATGCCCAAACTAATTACCCCTTCCACGTTCGATATGCCAATATCCTCTCCATTTTTAGCCCTGGTTACCGTTATCCCCCGAGCGCCATTATCGCTTACAATATCTGACGCAAATAATAATCCATCTTTCATATACAAAGTTACCAACTGCCCCGAGTATAGATCATTGGTAGCTATAGCCGTAGAAACAGATATATCAGCTACTATCTTATTCACAAACAAGGTATAGGTCTGTAATTGCCTTGCCATTTTTAATATCCAATCTACCCCTTCTTTAGTCACTTTATATTTGGAGCGGCCAGTAGAACTCAACCAACCATCACCAATCAACTCTTTGACATACTCTGAAACTGCTTGAGACGTTATCCTTAATTTTTTTGCAATCTCTTTCTGATGTACAGTCGGCTGATTTGCTGCAATCTCCAGCAATATCTGAAATTTACTGGCTAAATTCTTACTCTTTAATATATCTACCATTAAAGTAATTATATCATCAGTTATTAATAATTAA
>CAYPSP010000072.1:0-6368 GCA_964413335.1 uncultured Dehalococcoidales bacterium | reverse complement strand
GCGAGGAGTACAAGCAGTACATGAGTGAAGTGCCAATGTGGATTCCGCGCCTGCGAAGGAAGTAATAGATACTGGATAGTTCATAGCTCATGGCTCGTAGTTGATGATTCCAAAACAGTTTGTTGATGATGTTGTTAGCTCATATCGTCCATCCGCCCTTATACCGGGTAGATTCCTGTTTTCGCAGAAATGACAAGGGTAGGTGCGCGGGAATGATAAAAATGAGACAAGCCTGCCGAGAAAGTGGGGAGTAGAAACACTTGACATATAGTTACACCGCGTAATATTCTTTAGTTGGAAAGTAAGAATATCAGATTATTGGAGAATACCATGTCAGATTTAATTCAAGTTCGCAAGAAGGCACAACTAACATTGCCACAGTCAATAAGGCAAAAACTAAACATAGAGGAAGGCGACATCCTAAATGCTGAGGTGAGAAATGGTGAAATTGTGCTCCAGGTAAAGAAACTGGTAAATAAAGAGCAGGCCTGGTTCTGGACAGATCGCTGGCAGAGCGGAGAGCAAAAAACTGAAGAGGATATCCGCACAGGGAATGTTCACCGTTTCCCTGGCGCTGAAGATGCCATATCCTTTCTCCATAAACACGGTAAGAAGAATCCAGATGAAAGCACCACAATAGACAATGCCGATTGAAATTACCAATTACTTTTCGCAGCAGTATGCCCTTGTTTCCATTAAGATACAGCGGAAAGTAGATAAGGCCTTGAAACTTCTCGATGCCGATTTTCGGCATCCCGGGTTACGCAGTCATCCAATAGAAGGAGCACCGGGAATTCATGAAGCATACGTTGACAGAAAGTACCGTATGACTTTTGAGCGTCATGGCGATGTCCTCACCATGCGTAATATTGATAATCATGATGAATGCCTACGTAATCCGTAGCTCAGAGCCCGTAGTTGATAACTTGTAACAACTATTCCCACTCAACCCCAACACGGAGTAGCTTCCTGCATTCGCAGAAAGGGCAATAAGAAAGAACACAAAAATTAATGTAGAGACACGAAAATCCAGAGTATAGTCTGGCTATACTCCATATTTTTACCTGCTCGTATTAACCTTCTTCAACACAAATTTCTTTTTTAAATATAGCTTTAACCGTCCCAATAACTAAAACTACGACAGTGATACACAGTAATGTAAATAGCGCAAGAGAAAGCAATTTAAAGAAATAGAGCTCCGTTTCATGAAACATTAATACGCTGGCAATAGTTATTGCTGATATAGGGAATGAATAAGCCCACCATGACAAATAATATTTTATCTTTAAAAACATCTTTAGTTGAGAAAACAATAACAATCCTAAAAACAAGGCAAAGTAGTACATTATCTTTGCAAATTCATTAACAGTGCCCGTAAGTTTTACAAATGATATAAAGGCAACTGCCGGTGGTGCTATCAAAATAAATAGCGTTGGTATTAGTTTTTCAGAGAGTGGCGTATGAAAAATAATGCGATAGAAGAATATGGTTAATAGTACAATCCATAATAACAACCCAATACTATAAAAGAACCATGATATTTCGCTGGAGAAATGACTTACTCCGGCTACAGGAATCAAAATATTTCCAACTGCCGGTATAAGCCATGAAGGGTTCATGTGTGTTATTTCAAACTTAGTATGGTGAATCCAGATAGAAACTATTTTAATTGTGAAAACAAACTGTATTATTGCCCCAGCTACCCAGAAGTATTTTGACACTATCATATTTGTAGAAAGAAAAGCGATACTGATTAAAAGCAAACTTATAGAGAAAGTCGGGAAGAAACTTAGTTTAACTGGATGGCTAAATTCATTTTTTACGTCATTTCGAAATTTGATTATTTTGAGCAGGTAAATAATCGAGATAATTCCAAAAGCTACCAGTGTTATCGCAAGAAAATAATGGCTTATTGAGAACGGTATTCTCAATATTGTTTCAATTTTCTGAAAGGCTATAACAAATCCAGTAAGACCTAGGATAATCGAAAAAAATGATATAGGAAAATGTTTTATGTCATCCTTTTTTTGCATTTTTTCTCCATAAATAATTAACTGTTTAACCTTATAGATAATTGATTATACAAGAGATTTTGCATTATAACATAAGTTAAGTTTGACTAATTCCTTCGCAATGACGATTTCAAACCATGTCATACCCGAGAAAGCGGGTATCCACCACCAGACTCGCTTTAAAACGGTATGTCCACTTTAATAAATGTATGTAGTTTAGAGTACCATCATCATTGAGCCGTGAAATGCAACCTCAGTAGCATAAATAAAGAATAGTATGTAGTAGATGGCGTATAGCCACCATACCTCCCCGAGACCTGCTGGATTCCTGCTTTCGCAGGAATGGTAAGGAGAGAAGACAGCAATGACAAAGAGGGTAGTATATATAACAATCTCTAAACACCAAAATCACTAAATCCTAATTCCTAAACTCTAAACAAATTCAAAGTACTAAGCTCCAAATTCAAAACCTAATGGCTCCAACCATGTCATACCTGCGAAATCGGGTATCCACCATCAGACTCAATTCAGGACAGTAAGTTCACTTGTACAGTGACAAGTAGTTTAGAGTACCATCATCATTGAGCCGTGAAATGCAACCTCAGTAGCATAAATAAAGAATAGTATGTAGTAGATGGCGTATAGCCACCATACCTCCCCGAGACCTGCTGGATTCCTGCTTTCGCAGGAATGGTAAAGAGAGAATGCAGGAATGACAAAGGGGGTGCAGAAATAATAAGGGGCACCCTCACCCTTGTCCTCTCCCTCAAAGGAGAGGATGGTTTTTTTGTGAAGTGGTTTTCACCCACTCCCTAACCCTCTCCCTTATAGGAAGAGGGATCTCAGATAGATGAGGACGGAACACTAAAATGTGCAATTTTCGTTAAAATACAGTATAATTCTTGTCTAAATGACAGTTTCCCAAGCCTATCGTGCTGTCCTTCGGGAGGCTGGAAGGAACGGTGATTTATGCCACGACGGACCGACATCAACAAGGTAATGATTATAGGCTCAGGCCCTATCGTTATCGGCCAGGCATGTGAATTCGATTACTCAGGTACACAAGCCTGCAAGGCACTTCGCGAACTGGGCTACGAAATCGTACTGGTTAATTCAAACCCCGCTACTATAATGACCGACCCTAAAACAGCAGACATCACCTATATCGAGCCGCTCAACCTGGCAACCATGACCAAAATCATAGACAAGGAACGACCTGATGCATTGTTGCCAAACCTCGGAGGACAGTCAGGACTTAACCTCAGCGCTGAATTAGCCAAGGCAGGTGTGCTCGATAAGTACGGAGTCAAGATGATCGGAGTGGAACTAGCCGCCATCATCCGCGGAGAGGACCGTATAGCCTTCAAGGAAACCATGAACAAGCTGGGCATTGACATGCCGCAGAGCGAAGCGGTCTACAACGTCGAGGACGCTGAAAAGGTCGCCTCGCGACTGGGCTATCCGGTGGTTATCCGTCCTGCTTACACCATGGGAGGTACCGGTGGAGGCCTTGTATATAACGTCGAGGAATTACGCACCATCGCCAGTCGCGGCATCGCAGCCAGCCTTATCAATCAGATACTGGTGGAGGAATCGGTGTTGGGCTGGGAAGAACTTGAACTGGAAGTGGTACGCGACGCTAAAAACCAGATGATAACCGTCTGCTTTATCGAAAACGTGGACGCCATGGGAGTACATACCGGTGATTCTTATTGTACTGCCCCCATGTTGACCATCGACACTGAGCTGCAAAAGAAATTACAGGAATATTCATACCGCATCGTGGAAGCCATAAAAGTCATCGGCGGCACCAACGTCCAATTTGCCCACGACCCGAAGAGTGGCCGCGTGGTAGTAATTGAAATCAATCCCAGGACATCACGCTCATCCGCTCTGGCATCTAAGGCCACTGGCTTCCCCATTGCGCTGATTTCTGCCAAGCTCGCTGCCGGATTAACCCTGGATGAAATCCCCTACTGGCGTGACGGAACCCTTGATAAATATACTCCATCCGGCGATTACGTGGTGGTTAAATTCGCCCGATGGGCATTTGAGAAATTCAAAGGGGCAGAGGACAAGCTCGGCACCCAGATGCGAGCCGTGGGCGAGGTGATGAGTATCGGTAAAACATATAAGGAAGCCCTCCATAAAGCAATACGCTCGCTGGAAATAGGACGCTATGGGCTGGGCTTTGCCAAAGACTTTCACCAGAAATCACTGGGTGAATTGATGGAGTTGCTTGGCGAGCCAAGTAGCGAACGGCAATTTATCATGTATGAGGCTCTTCGTAAGGGAGCCGATGTACAGCAACTGTACCAGAAGACCTACATCAAACCATGGTTCATACAGCAGATGAAAGAGCTGGTTGAACTGGAAGAGGAGATACTGCAATTCAAGGGAAAGACTATTCCTGATGAATTGCTTATTAAAGCCAAGAAGGATGGCTTCAGCGACCGCTATCTGGCACAATTAATTGGCGCCTCCGAGAAGGAAATACGACAAAAACGAACTCAGCTTGACATGGTTGAAGGCTGGGAACCGGTACAGGTGAGTGGGGTGGAGAACGCCGCCTATTACTTCTCAACCTATAATGCCATCGATAAGAGCAGCAGCAGCAGCAGCAAACGCAAGGTCATGGTGCTGGGAGGTGGACCCAACCGCATCGGCCAGGGGATAGAGTTCGATTACTGCTGTGTCCATGCCGCTTTCACACTGAGGGACGAGGGTTACGAGACTATCATGGTCAACTGCAACCCTGAGACCGTCTCCACAGACTACGATACTTCAGACAAGCTCTACTTTGAGCCTCTCACCGTTGAAGATATACTGAGCATCTACGAAAAAGAAAAACCTGAAGGTGTAATTGCACAATTCGGCGGCCAGACCCCGCTAAACATCGCCGCTGAACTGGAACGTGCCGGCGTCAAGATACTGGGCACTACCCCTGAGACCATCGACCTCGCTGAAGACCGTGACCGCTTCCGCAGTATAATGAAAAAACTCAACATCCCCATGCCAGAATCCGGTATGGCTACCAATCTTGATGAGGCACTAACTATAGCCGGACGGATAGGCTACCCGCTGATGGTTCGCCCTTCCTACGTCCTTGGTGGACGAGGTATGGAAGTTGTATATGACGAGCAGATGCTCATGGAATACATGGCAGCTGCAGTGGGAGTCACTCCGGATAGGCCCATCCTTATTGACAAGTTCCTGGATAATGCCCTTGAGTGTGAAGCGGACGCCATCGCCGATGGCAGTGACGCCTTCGTGCCGTCAATCATGGAGCACATAGAACTGGCTGGAGTACATTCAGGCGACTCAGCCTGCGTAATTCCTCCGATAAGCATAACACCACAACACATCGAAACCATCAATACCTACACCAAGAAAATCGCCAGGGAGTTGAACGTGGTGGGGCTGATGAACATGCAGTATGCCATAGCTAAAGATGTGGTATATGTACTGGAAGCAAATCCCAGGGCATCACGAACGGTACCGCTGGTTTCTAAAGTATGCAACATATCCATGGCACGACTTGCCACCCAGGTCATACTGGGTCGAAAACTTAAGGAGCTAAATATCAAGCACAAAGCCATCCCACATTTTGGACTCAAAGAGGCAGTGTTCCCCTTCCCTATGTTCCCTGAGGTAGACCCCCTGCTGGGTCCTGAAATGCGCTCTACCGGAGAAGTGCTGGGTATCGCCGATTCATTCGGGCTGGCATTCTTCAAGGCAGAGGAAGCAGCACAGCAGATGCTTCCCGAGAAGGGTACTGTGCTGATAACGGTATCCCAAAAGGATGCTCCCACCCTGCTTGATGTAGCACAGCAGTTTAAAGAACTTGGCTTCAAGATTAAAGCCACCAGGGGTACCCGCGAGTTTCTCAACAGTAAAGGTATCGAATCCGAGTTTATCCTGAAGATGTACGAGGGCCGTCCCAATATCGTAGATGGTATTAAAAACGGCGAGATACAACTGGTGATAAATACACCTGCCGGCAAGCTGAGCCAGTACGACGACTCATACATTCGGAAGACTGCTATAAAGTATCGTATACCCTATATCACCACACTGGCAGCGGCTTCGGCAGCAGCCAGGGGTATCGCTGCTCATCGCAAGGGGAGTTCCGGCGTCAGGTCACTGCAGAGTTACCACGCCGACATTAAATAAGGCTTATCTCTATGCCCGTACCAGCCCACCACCTGGATTGCCAGGAGGATCTTTGGCCTCCGTAATGACATGTGTTTTATGTCATCCTTGAGGGAGCGCAAGCGACCGAAGGATCTCATGGTATGTTTAAAACGGAGAGATTCTTCACTGCGCTCAGAATGACACTTTCCCTTTGTCATTGCG